>NZ_LEKI01000170.1:0-12122 GCF_001029525.1 Nocardiopsis sp. RV163
GGGCGGGCGAGCCGCTGGAGCGCGACGGCGAGGAGTACCCGGGCGCGGTCGGCGGGGCGGAGGGGGAGACCGTCACGGCCTCCGACGCCGGGGAGCTGGCCGACCACCTGTCGGCCGAGGAGCCGCTCACCGTCGAGGTCACCGGATCGATCGACCTGGACGGGACGGTGGAGGTCGGCTCGGACAAGACCCTCGTGGGCGTCGAGGGCGGCGCCGAGCTCACCGGCGGGAGCCTGGTGGTCGACGGGGCCGGCAACGTCATCCTGTCCAACCTGCGGGTGGAGGCCGACGGGACCGCGGTGTCCGTGCGCGGCGGAGCCCACCACGTGTGGGTGGACGGCTCCACGTTCTCCGGCGGCGGTGACGACCCCCTCGTCTCGGTGACCGGCGGCGCCGACCACGTCACCCTGTCCTGGAACCACTTCGCCGACGCCGAGTCGGCGCTCGCCGTCGGCGGCGGTGAGGAGGAACCGGGTGCGCTGCGGGTCACCGTGCACCACAACTACTTCGACGGGACTGCGGGGCGCCACCCGGGGGCGCGGTTCGCCGAGCACGTGCACGTGTTCAACAACTACTTCCGGGCCAACGAGGAGTACGGGGTGGAGTCGGCGGACGACTCCAACGTCCTGGTGGAGGGCAACTACTTCGAGGGCACCCGGCTCTCGGTGGCCGCCCCGGAGGAGGAGCCCGGCAACGTGGTCACCCGCGACAACCTGCTCGTGGACTCCGCGCAGCCCGATCTGCTCGGCGAGGTCGCCGATCCGCCCTACGCCTACGAGATGGACGACACCGCCCGCGTCCCCGACGTGGTCTCGGCGGAGGCCGGGGTCAGCTGAACGAGTGGTACTCGTAGCTCTCCCCGACACCGCTCCCGGTGCGGTAGTCCAGCCTGCGGGGGTACCCCTGTCCGTCGATCCACAGCTCGAAATCGGCCTCCCCGACGGCGGTGAGGGTGTTGCGTCCGCTCTCGGGGTCGTAGCCGCCCAGCATCGCCGTGAACGTGCCCGTGTAGTGGTAGGCGCTGTGCGTGCTGCGCAGCTCCGGCCACTCCAGGCTCACCTGCTCGCGCCCCTGCAGCGCGAGGTCGGTGGAGGTGGCGAGCACCTCGCGCAGTTTGGCCGACCCGTACGAGCGTGAGCAAAGGTACCGGTCGGCGGAGCTGGGCGGGTCCAGCAGTTCCAGACCCCGGTCGGCGGTCATCATGAGCTGGCCGCCGCCCACGTCGTAGCGGTACACGCTCAACCCGTCCGTGCTGGAGAAGTAGTGGTCGAACTCCGGTTCGGCCCCGGCGTCGTACATGGCCTGCCCGCGGCCCGAGGCGATCGGGGCGGCGGTGGCCGCGGGGCGGTGATCGGGCGGCTGGGGGAGGGCGTCGGCCGATCCGGCGCCGGGGTCCGGCGCGTCCCGCGGGTCGGTCTCCCCGTCGTGCACGGTGAAGGTGAGGTGGAAGGCCGGGGACTCCTCCAAGAGTTCGACGGCGGCCTCCAGGTAGGCCTCGGCGTCCTCGGGGTCGGCCGCGGTACGGGCGGACCCGCTCCGCGGCGGACGGGACTCCGGGCCTTCCGCGACGTCCAGCCGGGGCAGGGGGTAGCCCACGACGAGCCGGGCCACAGCCCACCCGCTGGCGACCACGGCCAGGCAGACCAGCACCATGAGGAGGGAGACGAACCAGTTGGGCCGCCCTCCCGGGGGGGAGGGCTGCTCATCGGGGTCGGAGGGGTGCGGCATCGACGGAATCGACACGGCCTGGGCCTCGTTTCTGCGGATCTTCGCGCGACCGCCGGGGGACACGGGACGCGGAGGGTTTGCTGATCGTTCTCGTCCGGCACCGGAGTGTGACGGTTGCTACGACGCGGTGACGCAGTGTTCCGTTCGATGGTCCCACGCATGTGATCGCTTCCGACATCCACGAAAACGAGCGCCCAGTCGCGGTGCGGTGACTCCAGGAACGGTGCGAGGAAGCCGAAGGTGCGGGTCCGCGACAGCCGTCGCAGGGTCTCCTGGGAGGCGTGCTCCCACAGCAGCCGGACCGCGGTCCGGGCCGCGGCGGAGGCGGCGAAGGTCGGACTGCGGAAGAGTTCGTGCAGATCCCGGCCCTCCAACCGCAGGACGGTGGCCTCCAGCACCCGCGCGTCCAACAGCCCCAGGAGGGACAGCGCGCAGTCCGTCCGGGCAACCGGGTCGGGGAGGGCTCCGGCTCGCGCGCAGCGCAGGACCGCCTCCGCGGCGGCGGCGGGATCCAGCCTCCAGTTTCCGTCCGGCGCGGGTTCGCGGCCGCTTGCGGCCGTGCCGCCACCGGTCTCGTCCGGGGGACCGGAACCGGTCGCGCCGCCCAGCGCACGGTGCACGGCCCCCCGCAGCTCTGCGGGGAGCCGTTCCAGCGCCCCGTGCGCGGCGGCCACGACGACCAGGGACAGCACGACCAGCAGCAGTGCGGCGTACTCCAGCAGGGTGTTGCCCCGGTCCACGTGTCCGCCTCCTGTCGCGTCCTGTCGCGTCGTGCCCGCCCAGCCCCGTGCCGTGCCTGCGCCGTGCCGTACCCGTTCCGGGCCGCGCGTGCCCTGAGCCGTATTCGTTCCGGGCCGCACCCGTTCCGGGCCGTACGTGTTCCGGGCTGTTGCGCCCCGCGAGGGCCGGGAAGCGGGCTGGCGGGCCCAGCCGCGGCGGCCCCGGCGCTCGGCCGCCCCGCGGACGGGGCGCGGGCCCGCAGGCCCTCTACCGGGGCGGCCGGGGGTCGAAGAGCCGGGGAGGCTCCCTCTCGTAGGCGCGCACGCGGCCGCGGATGAGCTCCAGGTGCTCGGGAGGGCACGACCAGCCCTGACGGGTGAGCGAGCGCAGGAGGCGGCGCAGCAGCCGCCCCGGCCGCAGTTGGAGGTCGTACACGCTCGCCGAGACCACCTCCCAGTCCCGCGCCCGCATCGCCGCGTACCGGACCCGGTCGCTCGCCCCGGCCACCGTCGAGGAGTGGAACTCCGGGCTGTCGTACTCCAGTGCCACCCGTTGGTCGGGCCAGCCGAGGTCGGCGTGGAACACGCCCTCGTCGGTGGGGACCGGGCACTGCGGGACGGGAGGAGGCAGGAGCGCCTCCAGGGCCAGCACACGCGTCCACGACTCGGCGGGCGACCGGCTCAGCGCGGAGGAGTAGCGCAGAGCGGTGCGCAGTTGCCCCGACTGCCGCTGGGAGCGCGTCCGCCGGACAGCGCGGAGCAGGTCCCCCTCGGTGGCCAGCCCCCGGGAGAGGAAGGCGTCGAGGCGGGCCGTGGCCGCGAAGACCGAGGGCGCGCGGGCGGCGACGTCGACGGCCGCGCGCACCGCCGTGGTGACGCGCACGCCCTCCACCACGTCGCGGTCCGCGGCGGGCACGTGCTCCCGGTGGGCGACCACCGGCACGCCGCTGGTGCGTACGCCCCGGGGGACCGCCACGTGCGGGCGGGTGCGTGTGGGGCGGGTGCCCGCCGGGTGCAGGTCCACCCCCCACACGTAGGAGGCGGTCACGTCGCAGACCACCGCGTCGGGGGAGATCGTGCCGACGATCGGCGCGAGCGTGCGCAGGAGGAGGGAACGTTCGGGAAGGGTGTGGTCACGGATGGTCATGCATTCCAGGTTCGAGGGCTCACGCAGCCCCGGCAAGGCCGTTCCGCCGCCTGTGGACAACCCCCGGAGCCCGCGGGGCGCGGTCACCGCATGGGACCGACGCCCGCCGCCAAGTGGATGTGGTCGATGTGGTTCTGGGTGTTGCTGCCCCTGTCGCCCATGGAGCGGCTCACGCTCGACCAGGGGCCCACCGGGTCCGGGTTCCCGCCGGTCGCGTTCCAGATGCGCTGCTCGTAGATGATGCCCTTGACCCCGAGCTGGTGGGAGTTCTGGATCACCCAGTCGATCACCGTGATGGCGGTGGCGTGCATCTGCGGGGTGGGCACAGCGCCCAGTTCCGCCATCATGTAGTCCACCGCCTCGCCGCTGTGGTGGTCGCTGCCCGGCTCGGTGCGCCGACCGCCCGCGGAGAGGTAGAAGCCCGGGAACTGCTGCTGCAGGCGCTCGTGCGCCGCGCACATGATGGGGTGCAAAGACCCCAGCGAGGCGCAGTCCACGCTGGGGCCGCCCCCTCCGACGAAGTCGGGGTTGAAGCCGTAGCGGCCCTCCTGGTCGACCAGGTGCACGTCGATCAGCCGTTTGGCGGAGGCGAGGTCGTCGACGGTGCCGCCGTCGCAGACCAGTTCGCCCCCGTCGCGCCCGCACTGGTGGGGGATGCGGACGATGGCGATGGCCGAGGCGTTGCCGACGACGGTGTTGGTCTCCTCCTCGCTGCCGTCGCAGACCACGTCGTTCCAGTGCCGGGACCCGTCCTCCTCCAGTTCGCGCTGGCACACGGCGCCGCGCACCTCCACCCGCACGATGTTCCCGCTGCGCCCCATGACGTTGTCGCTGGCGCGGATGTCGGTGAGGACCGCCCCGTTGCTCCGCGCGTAGTCCTCGGCGCGCGCCTCGGCGGCCTCCTCGTCGAACCAGGGCATGGGGTAGGCGCCGTCCACGATGTCCTGCGCGGCCCGCTCCTGGAGGGCGCCCACCGCCGCCAGCGCGGCGGCGTCGGCCGCGGTCTGGGCCCGGGAACGCTGGTCGTTGGCGGCGCCCACCCGTACGAACAGCAGGGTGAGCGAGAGCAGGGCCAGGGTGAGCCCGAACAGGAGCAGGACGTTGGCCTGTCCGTCGTCGCCTCCGCCCGGCGCGCGCCGCCGGGGCGCAGGGGCGGTGTGGGGGATGATCCGTCGCAGTCCCATGCCTTTTCCATCAGGGGAGGGGGCGCTCCCGGGAGGAGGGGAGCGCGGGAGGGGAAGGCCCGGAGCGCGTCGCGCGCGGTGAGCACGCGAACACGCCCGGACAACGTCCCGACCAGCGCAGCTTATCCGGGCATGTCGGGAAGCGGTAGGGCCTGTGGACGACCGGGGCCGCCTGTGGGGCCGGTGTGAAAGGTGTTCGCCCTGTTGGGAGGCGACACGGCGAGGCGGCGGACGTGGGCCCGCGCGCTCCGGGCCACGTAGCCGTACGACTTCGTAGGAATTGTCCGGCGGGTTTCTGGCGAGTGTGGGCCCATGACGGGTTCCGCGCAGGGAGGATGGACCCTGTCCGACGCGTGCCGAGCCGTGGTGCGTGGTCGGATTCGCACCCATTCCACCGCAGAAGAAGCGAAGGCGAGGACATGAGCGCCCGTAAAGCGATGACCCCCGTCGAACAGGACGAGCTCCTCCGCAGGATCGGGACGGACCTGCTCCGGGCGGCCCCCGACGACTGGGTCAAGCTCCGGCTCGTGTACTCCGGACTGGGCGCCTGCGAGACGGCCCTCTTCGAGGTGATGTTCGAGGGAGGCCGCAGCAGCGGCTGGGTCCCGCCGCTGTCCACCATGGAGCGGCTGCGGGAGATCCGCGCGGGGATGTACGCCGAGAGGACGGGCACCTGGTACACGGCCTACTACGAGATCGACCGGCCCGCGAGCTACCGCGTCCGCTACGACTACGAGAACGAGCCGCACTTCGACGAACCGCGGGACGACGCCAGCTACCTGCTCGACCTGGAGCACTTCCCCCGCGACGACGAGCACGTCCCCGCCTGGCTGCGGGACCGGCTGGAGGGCGACCGCGTGCCCGAGACCCAGGACGGCGGATCCCCCTGGAGCCTGCTCATCGCCTCGCGCCCCGAGCAGCGGACGCGGATGTCCCCGGGGGAGATGACCCCCGAGGAGATGATGGACACCGTCCAGGAGATCGTGGACCGCACCCTGGACGCGGTCCACGGCCCCTGGACGGAGGTCGTCGTGGACTACCGGGGCCTGTTCGGGGTCTCCTCGTCACGGGTGAGTGTGCGCAGACCCGACGGCGGCACGGAGTGGGACCTGCTCCTCCCCGAGGCCGGACGGCTGCTGGACCGGTTGCGCACCGGCATGTACCAGCCGGGCAAGGGCACGTGGTTCACCGCCCGGTTCACGGTGCAGGAGTCGCGGGAGATCGGGGCGCACTTCGACCACGACGCCCCGCCCGAGTTCGATGTCGAACCCGACCCCCGCAACTTCCACCAGGACATCCAGCACTTCCCCCGCGGCGCGGACCACCTGCCCGACTGGCTGCTGGACCGGCTCAGCCTGGCCCAGCGCATGATCCGCACCGGGCAGGCCTGAGAGCTCGCCCAGGTCAGGGCATCCGTCGCCGTACGGCCTCCCGCACGTGGACGTCGGCGACGGTGACCTGGAGGTCACCGGACCTCAGGGGCGTCACGGTCGCCGAGCGCACGTACGGGCCGTGGCTCCAGCGGCGCGAGGTGCTGTCCGGGACCGCGGTGGCGCCCAAGCGCCCCAGAGCCCCCGGCGGCCCCGCCAGCAGCCGCAGCCGCCATGTGGCCCGGACCGCGCCGGGCCCGTCGTACCCCGTCCCCGTCAGCAGCGGCAGGGAGCCCACCAGACGGCCGCCGGAGGCGGAGCCGCCCTCGGCGCGCAGCGGGAAGCGCCGCCCCGTGTCGGTGCCGTGCACCACCTCCACGGCGTACTCCGCGCCCTCCGGGAGCGGAGAGGCCAGCCGCACCTCGAAACGCAGGCGGCCCGCGCGGCGCCCCGCAGGGCTCGCCCGCACGACGTCCACCTCCAGGGTGGGCGCCAGCGGCGACGTCACGAGCCCCAGGCGGTCGTTGACCGTGTAGTAGGGGCGCACCCGCGTGCCGCCCCCCACGCCCCGCTCCACCTTCTGGTCCGGGTACCGGATGATCTTCTGGTAGCCCGCCACACCGGACAGGTGACGTCCCACGGTGCACTCGGTCCCGTCGGAGAGCACCAGCCGCAGCTCCCACTTCTCGGATTCGCCGTACCGGTCGTGCACCAAGACCTCGGGGTCCACCACCGCCGTGAAACGGCCGTCACCGGCCACCGGCGCGGAGAACTCCCGCAGTGCCCCGGGAGACGTGCGCAGCCGCACCGCCAGGCGCGCGCGGGCGTCCGGGGCGTCGCGGCCCAGCACCCGGCCCTGTACGGTGATCAGCCCGTCGGCCGACTCCACGTGCTCCACCTCGGCGTGGTGAGCCGAGCGTCGCACGTGCAGCACCAGACGTCCCTTCGCCGAACGGGAGGGCAGCACCAGGGACAGGCGCCCGACCCGTCCGGGGTCCAACGGGAACCCGTGCTGGCGGATCTCCACGTCGTGGACCGGGGTCTCCCGGTCGCCGTCGAGCCGCAGCACCTCCCACGTGCGCGCGGCCAGCCGATCGCGCGCGGCGTCCACGACCACGTCGCCGCCGTCCGGCTCCAGGGCCACCCGCCTGCCCTCCAGGGTCAGCACCACCCGGTCGGGCGGGTCGGTGAACGACAGCACCGCGGCCCCGTCCCCGGCCACGCGCACCCGGCAGGCGGCGGCCGGTTCGGGGCGCGGCGCGGGTACCGACACCGGCGGCGGAGGCGTTTCGCGGCCGGAGAGGTCGGAGAACAGCTCCTCGTGCATCAGCATCACGTTGGCCGGGTCGAAGCGCTCGGAGCCGGTCAGCGCGGCGGACGACATCCGACGGCGCAGCTCGTCGTCGGCCATCAGCCGGGCCAGCCCCTCGGCGATCCCCGGGGCGGACCGGTTCGGCACCAGCAGCCCGTCCTCGCGGTCGCGGATGATCGAAGCCGGGCCGTGCGGGCAGTCGGTGCTCACCACCGGCAGTCCCGAGCGCATGGCCTCCACGATCGTCATCCCGAACGGCTCCTCGCTGGAGGTCACCGCCGCGAATGAGCCCTGGGCCCAGGCCTCCTCCACCCGCGGGTGCGCGCCCATCAGCCACACGCGGTCCTGGAGCCCGAGCGAGTCGACCAGTCGGACCAGCGCCGCACGCCGGTTGCCGCGCCCGTAGATCCGCAGCGTCCACTCGGGGAACTCCTCGCTGACCATGGAGAAGGCCTGGACCAGGAGGTCGTGCCGTTTGCTGGGGGCCAGCCGCCCGGCGGACACGATGGTGCGGCTGTTGTGCCCGTTGGCGGTGAACGCGGGCGCGGGCACCGAGTTCGGGATGGACAGCACGCGCACCCGCGGCAACGGCATCCGCTCCCGGTACGTGCGCGCGTCTGCCTCGGTCACCGTCACGAAGGCGTCCAGGTGGGGGTAGGCCTCCTCCATCACCCGGCGCAGCGGCTCGGAGTGCTGGTCGTAGGTCAGGTGCTCCTGACCGATCTTGACCACCCGGCTCGGGGCGGCCCGTGCGATCACCACGTTCAGCCCCGGCCGGGTGCCCACCACCACGTCGGCGTCGGTGGTGGCCAGGTACTCCTCCAGCCGGTCGTCGGTCAGACGGCTGTGTGTGGGCCCGCGCGCGTCCTCCGGCGGGAAGAGCAGCGGCGGTACACCGGCCCGTTCCGATCCCTCGTACAGCGGGCGGCCGTCGGCCCCCGTGCCCTGGTCGCCGTCGTATCCGCGCACGTCCACGAGCGGACGCAGGCGCACCTGCGCGGGTACGGGCAGAACGGGCTCGGCGCGGTGCCGGAACACCGAGACGATCTCGACCTCGTGACGGGCGGACAGCGCCGCCGCCTGGTTGGCGACGGTGCGCACGGTTCCGCCGATGCCGTACATGTCGTTGATCAGATAGGCGATCTTCACCGAACCCCCGTGTGGTCAGTGCCGGCCCGTGCCCCCACGAGACGGCAGCGATGCCCGTCTTCCACACCGGAGCCCCGGAGGGGCGGTGCGGGAACGTCCAGGGTACGAACGCTCCGCAGGGAGAAATGCCCTTTATGTCTGATAAAACCCTGGTATTTACTTATTTCTGTGAGTGTTTTGCGCAACCTTCACGAGCCGCGAAGACGCCTGACCCGGCTCCGTGAGCGGCGCTCGTGTAAGGAGGCGCGGATGCGAGCCCGGGGGTGGAGGTCGGGGCACGGGGGTGTGGACGGCGGCCTCAGTAGGTGCCGGTGTCCTCCCAGTAGGCCCAGGCGGCGCAGGGCGAACCGTAGGCGTCGCCGATATGTCCGATCCCCCAGGAGATCTGCGTGGACGGGCTCTCCCGGAAACCCTCGGGCATGGAGCCGTGCCTGGCCGGGTTGAACCCGGAGATGCCGTGGTCACCGGTCTCGGCGTTGACGAACGTGTGGTCCCAGTGGGAGACCACGTTCCACAGGTTGCTCAGGCACTCCCACTCGTTCTCGGTCCAGCCGCGGTCCGCGGCCATGCCCATCGCGAGCGCCTCGTTCTCCAGGGCGTTGGAGTTGCCCTGGCCCCACTCGTACTCCTCGGGTTCCTCCGGCCGGTCGGCGTCCACCCAGGTCTCGTCGCCGCAGCCGGGGCCCTCGACCAGGCACACCATCTGCCGGACGCCGTTGTTGAAGGTCTGGCTGAGTTCGAGCTGGTAGACCGCGACCATGATCGCCGCGGCCAGTACGGTGACCGCCGCCAGTTCGACGAACGCCGCGCCCCGGTCGCCCCCGGTTCTTCGATCGGGACTGAACCGTTGCAGGAACCGGCCGCCCCGGTGCCGCCTCGGCGGCCCGTCGCGCTCACCGGACCGCCCGGGCGGTCCAGTGGGGGAGGGCCGTCGGGTGTCCCCGAGCTCGGGGCGGTGGGGAGTGGGCAACGCCGCCTCCTAGGCGATCTGGCTGGTGGGGACTTCAGGAGATGGGGATGTCCTCGATGGGGTCGAAACCGGGGATCTCCACGGAGATGGTCTCCAGGTCGCTCGGGACCGAGTACATGGACCAGTAGCTGACGGTCTCTCCCGGCAGTGCCGTCTCCTGGAGCTGCACCGAATACTCCCCCGAGCACAGGCAGTAGTTCTCACTGTCCATGACCGGGTGGAACCTGGTCCCGGTCTCCGGGTCGAACGCCGTGATCCCGGCGAAGTTCGGCCCTGAGTACATGTAGGAGTACTGGTTGAACCAGGACAGCACCACACGTTCGTTTCCGGGGTTCCGGATGCTCCAGGTGACGGACAGGAGGTCTCCGCTCTCGTTCCTGCTCGCCTCGTTGACCTCGGCTTGCAGTTGACCAGACAGCTCGTCCGTTCCGCTTGCGCTGCCGATTACCTCCAGATCGCCGCTCTGCGGTGCCGACGCGGCAGTACCTGTTCCCGCGGATGTGACGAACAGGATCGACGCGACTGCGACAGCGAGTGCGGATGACCGGTGGATCTTGTTCATGACGCTCGCTTATTTCTCGAATGTGACACTGACTCGCCGGTTGCGCTCGCGTCCTTCTTCGGTGTCGTTGTCGGCTATGGGGTCGCTGGCTCCGTGGCCCTCGACGTCGAAGGTCACCTCGCCCCTCGTGACCAGTTCGGACAGGACCGACTCGACCGCCTCGGCTCGCTCGAGGGACAGCGGAACGTTGACCGACTCACTGCCTGTGTTGTCGGCGTGACCATCGACCTGGACGACATCGGAACTCGCGTCATCGATCTCGCTGGCGACCTGCTCGAGGATCTCCTGGGCATCGGAGCTGAGAACTGCGCTGTTCGTCTCGAAAAGCACGTCCGAGGAGAGGAGGATGCTGATCTCCTCGCCGTCCTCGGTCCGTCCCGTCTGGTCTTCGGTGTTGTCCGAAATGAAGGTCAGGTCCAGGATCTCCGGGGAGGCCAGGTCCTCGCTCTCGAGGGTCTCCGACGACTGGCTGATGGGAATGTCCATCAAGGGCGGAGTGAGCGGTGTGGTGACGGTCAGGGCTTCGACGTCCTCCGTGACGGGAGGCGGGAAGGCAACCCACATCTCCTCCGTCTGGCCGCTGGCTATGTTGCCGTTCCAGGTGGAGCAGACACAGGAGCCGTCGCCCCTCTCGTAGCTGAGGATCCTTTTCTGGTTCTGCGCGTCGATGAGACTGACCCGGCTGGCCGTGTTCGGCTTGTCGTCCACCGTGAGACCGAAGTTCAGGGTGAAATCGGAGTCGGATTTGTTGGTCACTCCGAAGCGAAGTCTTAATAAGCCGGGAGACATGTTCTCGAGCGCGTACACATCGATTTGGAGGTCATCGCCGATCGCCGTTGACGAGGACGTGCTGCTGGCCAGCACCTCCTGGCCGCTGCTCCCGTTGCTGTTTCCCGGACGCGAAGAAGATGGTGGTTCGGCATCGCTGTTCTGCCCGGCGGAGGAGTTGTCGTCCGGGTTGACCACGCACCCTGAAACAAGAAAGGAGAGAGCCACGAGGAGTGAAGCGGGGCGAAGTGCTCCACGTATCTTTTTTCGTGGGGGAGGAGGGGGTGCGGATTTCATCTCTTCTCGCCTGACGGTCTTGGTGGGGGAGATTACTCGTACGGAGCGAGGATCTCCGTTATCGCGGTGGTGATCGACTGGCCGATTCTGCTGGGGATGCCGATGGCCAGGATCGCTGCGACGATGCCCGCGACGAGGATGACAATCGCTGCGTACTCGATCAGGGTCGCACCCTTGTCCTTCTCCTTGGAGGTCGGCACGAGGAAGGCGCTCAGCGTCACCCAGAGTTTGGTCAGGCTGTTCACGGGGCTCAACTCCTTGAGGAGGGGGTCTTACGGCACCACATCTTCGCGGTCCTCGAGCAGGTGGGTTCCCGCCCGCGGCCCACCGGGGGAGTGCGTGGGCGACGCGTGCTCACGGAATCCCACTATCCGGCATGAACACCGCCGCCATCCCGCCTTCTGACCGGATGTGGCCATCTTCCCTCAGGATGCCCCATGGATTCCGGAACCACACGTTGTCCACAGGGCTGGATGAGCACCCGGGCGGAAGGCGCTGGTCGGGTCGATGCGCTGTCACGGTTCCTCGCCGGGGCGAGGTCACGTTCGGTGGTCGGCGGGTCACCATGATGGCACGTGTGCCAGGGGAGCGCCACGGCCGGAGGGTGAATACCGGATCACTCTTGGGCTCCCCGGAACGCCCGGCCCCGGACGGGGACCGGCTTCCGCGCGAAGGCGCCGCGCTGACCGGACGGGGCACGGCGAACGGGGCCGTCCTCGGGACACACCGCTTCGTCGCGGCTTCCTCTCTCCGGTGAGACGGCCCGGCCCGCCGGGACTTCCCCCGGTTTCCGGCGGCTCGGGCCAGAACCAGTCGCCTTCGGTCGGCATCCCCACAGTCAGGACTCCGATCCCCGAGTGCCTCGTCTCCTCCACGGCACTCATCCCCGTTCCCGCGAACCCCACTACCCCGACCC
>NZ_LEKI01000171.1:0-12051 GCF_001029525.1 Nocardiopsis sp. RV163
CGATCACGGGGTGGGGGTGGAGAGTGAGGGGTTGCGGCTACGGGAACAGCCTCAAGCGCTGGGGAAGACGCCGTCCCGGACGTGGTGGATACCGCGTTGATCGAGTACGCCCTGGTAGGTGTGGACGTCGTCGATGTCGCCGGTCCAGTGGTAGTGGTCGTTGACACCGAGCAACTGTGCGCCGCCGATGCGCAGTCCGCCCTCGGCGTGCCAGATCTGGCCTACCTCGAGCCGGGCTTCCTCGAACCCGTTGACGTAGAGCACCAGCTCTCCCCGGGTGTGGTCGTAGAGCCCGGTCAGGTGGGTCCACTCCCCCAACCTGGCGGCGGTGGTGGAGTAGACACGGGTCCACCCCTGCGCGCCTGTGGTGGGTTCGTCGTCGTGCGGCGACACCTTGAACGTCCACGCTCCGTTGGAGCCCTGGTAGCCCAGGTGGAAAGCGCTCTGGAACTGTCCGGTCTGGCTCACCGCAGTGGCGTCGACGGACTGACCGGTCTCGTCCAGGCGGACCCAGGCTGAGACACTGAAGCTGCGGTCGGTACGCAGTGCCGGGCCGGACGTCTCGATGTGGTCACCCTCGCCGTTGAGCCGTACTCCCGGTGAGGCGGTGAAGGAGTTCTCCGCCAGGTTCCACGCGGTGGCCGGGTCGGCGCTGAGGACGGCGTCGAGTCCGTGGTCGGTGGCGTCGGCCACCGCGGTGCCCTCGTACTCGTCGAGCATCCACCGGCCCTGGGCGGCGACCGGTTGGTTGGCCAGGCGCCACACCTCGGAGGAGGTCTCGGTGTCGGAGACCGTATCGTTCAGCACCAGCCGGTCCCAGACCTTCACGTCGTCGATCGCGCCGGGCCAGTAGTAGTTGCCGACGCCCTGGAAGAGGGCGCGTCCCATGGTCAGCGGCCCGGTGGCGTTCCACCCTCCGACGAGCGTGTCCGTTCCCTGTTTCACACCGTCGACGTACAGGGTCATCTCACCGGTCTGCTCGTCGTGGGTACCCAGCAGGTGGGTCCACACCCCGACCTCGGCGGAGTCGGCGGAAGTGACCATGTCCCAGTTCCGGGAGCCGTCCCAGTACTCGTCCTCGGACGACATCTTGAACACCCACTGGCCGGTGTTGCCCTGGTAGCCCAGGTGGAAGGCGCTCTGCTGCTCGCCCTCCTGGGCGAGGGCGGTGTGGTGGGCGTAGGCGCGGTCGAGCTTGACCCACGCCGAGACGGAGAAGGTTCCGGAGGTGTCCACGGCGGAGCCGTCGGCGGTGATCTCGTCGTAGGGGCCGGGGTCGCCGTCGGTGTAGCCGCTGGTGTGGACGGCGGTGCCCTCCAGGCGGGGGGTGGGGTCGGTGTCGGGGTTGTCCACCGAGCCGACGCGTCCGCGGACCCAGTCCACCCCGTCGGAGAGTGTGGCGCCCTGGTCGGGGTTGGCCGTGTCGGCGGCCCGGTTTCCCTGTCCTTCGTCGAAGGTGTAGTGGGCGACCGGGTCGCTGGGCGCGGCGACGAGGAAGGAGTAGGCGAGCACGCAGTCGGAGGAGTTGCCGAAGGCGTCCACCGTGCGCGCGTAGACCCAGTTGGGGCCCTCCAGGCGCGGGGTGAGGGTCACCGTGACCTCACCGCCCGGCTGCTCGGGTTCGGCCTCGGTGACGCAGGAGTCGTCGTTGAGGGCGTAGAAGTAGCTCTCGGCGTTCTCGACGCCGTTGTTGGAGAGGGTGAACTGCCCGGGCAGGCCGGGGGAACCGTGGAACTCATCTCCGGCCGGGTAGTCGGTGGAGGTGACCGCGGGGCCCTGGTCGGGGCGTGTGGTGCTGACCATCAGGTAGCAGTAGCCGGTCCAGCCCGACCAGGAGGTGCCGTCGTGGGCGTTGGCCCGGTAGCCGATGAGCACGTCCTCGGGTAGTGCGCCGGAGCGCACCGACTGGTAGGAGCCCGAGGACCACACGGCCACGTTGGTGGAGGAGGTGTCCACCTCGCCGGTCCGCGTCCCGTCCACCCACCAGGCGAAGCGGGTCTTGACCTTCTGGCGGTTGGCCGAGGTGGAGTCGCGGTCGCGCACGTAGGCGGTGAAGGTGGGCCGGGTCTCGTTGATCAGGCGCGGGTTGTCCGGGTTGGTGGAGCAGGTGCCGCCGTGGGAGTCCGAGAGTTTGGTGGGGACCTCGGGCGGGTTGTTGTAGTCCACCTGAAGGGTCGGGTTGGAGTCGAAGCGGCGCCAGTCCCAGTTGCTGGAGGACTTGCTCTCGTTGCCGCGCAGGCCCAGGGTGGTGGTGGCGTGGCCCGCGTCGCGGCTGTACACGTACCCGGCGGTGGCGTTGAACTCCACCGTCGGGGAGGTGCCCCCGGGGCAGTTGGAGCGGCCGGCGTTGATGGTGCGGGTGTCGAGCCTGGTGTTCCAGAAAGCCGAGGTGTTCTGCTTGTTCCAGGTGGTGGAGGAGGTGATGGCGTCGGTGCGCCACAGCTGGATCTGCGCGTTGGTGCACCCGTAGGCGTGGGTGACCCTGGGTCGGAAGGTGACCCGGGTGATGTCGGCGTTGCGGGTGCGCGAGTCGACGCTGAAGCGCCAGAACGCGCGCTTGGTGCTGCCGTCGCTCGGTTCGTAGCCCACGCCGGGGTCGTGGGAGGTGGAGTAGTTCCAGTACGACTGGCTCGGGTAGTTGGCGTTGACGTAGGTGCGCCCCACCCGGCTCACCGCCAGCGAGGGGTCGATGTAGACCGGGTAGGCGGTCTCGGCGTCGTCGAGCATGGCCGCGTCGGGGACCAGGCGGATGCTGTCGGTGGTCAGGTCCACGCCCAGGAGTTCGGTGCGCGCGCCCATGGGGGCCATCAGCGTGGGGTCCTCGCCGGTCTCCTGTACGCCCGCGGAGTCCCACATCGCCGGGGCGACCGCGGTGAAGACGCTCTCCTGGCCCAGGTCGCCGACGGCTTCCAGGGTGCCTTTGTCGGCCAGGCGCATGGTCACACCGGTGGTGGCCAGAGCCATTTCGAGCTCGGCGAGGTCCTCGTGCCGGGCCGCCTCGGGCGTGTGTACCACCAGCACCTGTCCGAACCCGTCCACACCGGCGGTCAGGACCAGGTCCACGTCCGGCAGGACGTCGGCGTAGGTGGCCTGGGGACCGTCGACGGTGGGGGCGGGCAGGTCCTCGTGCCAGCCCAGGTCGACGGAGTTCGAGCCGATGCCGATGCTGGCCAGGGCCTGGTCCCCGCCGCCGGAGAAGGCGATGTCGGCGCTGACCGCCTTGGGTCGGAGGCGACCGTCGGAGTCCACGGTCAGGTCGGTGTCGACGGGGGTCCAGCCGTCCTGGTTCCTGACCCGCACCGGGAAGGCGCTCTGCTCCATGGTGAAGGTGCCGTCGGGGTTAGCCAGGTGCCGGGTGGTCTCGGTGGTGGCGGCGGTGATCTCGACGGGTTCGCCGGTCTCCTGCGCCAGGACCAGGGCTTCCTGGTCGGCGGTCGAGACGGAGGGGCCGGGGTCGGGCTCCTCGTCCGCGTGGGCGGGAATGGACAGAGCAGGCATGAGGAGCAACGACGCCGTGAGGGCAGCGCCGAGTACTCGCGCATGGCGGGGCATGGCAGAGCTCTCTAACCCAGGTTGGGGGATCACCGCAGGGGTCCCGTGTCATGGGGACACGGGTGGTGGTTGTCCTGGGACCGAACGGGAAGTTAGCAGCCCGAAGGAGACAACACGAGAGTGGCACACGTCACAACATGTGGCACACGAGTGCACGACATGCACATTCAGCCACAGACGGGGAACCCAGCACCATGTTGGCCGCATCCGGCCACTTCCCTCTCGTTTGGCTTGGAAAAAGCCTGTTCACAGGACTGTCCCCTTTCGTGCGCTCCAAAGGACCGCAGCTCAGCGCGAGCCCATACCGGTCCCGACGAACGCATCCCGCTGATGAGGACGAAAGCAAAAACAGACCACCGGACCCCAGGCCATCGACACCCAGCACGAGCGTCTTCCATGCGCCCTGGCCCTCGTCGCCGCGAACGTGCAGGGACCCGTTGAACGCCTCGATGCGCACCCGGAGCCGGACGGGATCGGCCTCGGCCAACTCCTTCAACCGCCACAGCACCCCGGTCCCGCTCCCCGCTTATGGAGGACCTCGCGAGGTGCCATCGGACGCCGCCAACGGGCCGTGTGTGCTCCGATTATGCTCCGCAGCTCCGTACTGACACGGCACCACGCGGCACCTCTTGACACGAAACGATGGTGGTGTTCGGATGGATAGGGACGAAACGTCACCCTGTGGCACGTAGAGGCACGAAAGCACCGGACTTCTAATCCGATGGTCGCAGGTTCGAATCCTGCCGGGTGCGCCACAAAACCCCAGTTCAGGCGGGGTGCGCGAGTCGAACAGGCGAGGCGCCGGGCCCGGATCCGGGCCTGAAATGCTCCCTGTGTGCTCCGCAGTGCAAGGTCCAGTACAGGTGGGCACCCACCTCGCGGAGCACTTTGCCGTCCCGTGACCGTGTGGGCCCAACCCGGGGCGGCCCCGTGTCCGCCCGCCAGCGCCCCACAGCCGCCCCGACACCGGTGTCCAGGCCCTACGGGCCCCATGGCCGCCCACCGGCCGGATACGGCCGATGCAGACGAAGCCCTTACCCCACCGGGCCTCGCACGCCACAATCAGATGGCATCAACAAAGCATGAAAAGAACGAGGCGGCACCGCCAACACCACAGACAAAGACGCCTCCAGTGGTGCTGTGGTCCAGAGCCCGAACGTACACGTAGTCCTCCCTTCGGCTCACCAGGCGGACTGGCCGATTCGCGTCAGTGCCCTACCCGAATCAGCAGCGCATGAGCAGCCCGGCATCCCTCGCCCGATGGATGTGGGACCCCACTGGCCCGCCCGGGATCACCAGGCGCATGCAACTGTGGGCCGTACCCGACTGGGAGGACGCCCTCGAACTCCACATGATCCGCCTCGAAGCGATCCGGCGTCTCCGCCGAGAGTTCGGGCCGTTCTGGTCACGGAAGGTGCCCGCCCACATCGCGGTCCGGCTCCAGAAGGGATTCCGAGTCCGGGAGGCTCGGGCAAGGCCAGGCACTTCGCCGCCAACGTGCAGTTCCTGTCCTGCCCGGACAGTGCCTCGCTGTGGGTCTCCGAAGCCGAACCGGGCTCGCGCCATGATCTGACCTGTGCTCGCATCCATGCCTTGTCCGTGCTCTACCCGGCCGCAACGCAAGGGCTGCGCACCTTGGTGGATGTGGGCTATCTCGGGGCCGGCATCGGGGTGCACACTCCGATATGCCCTCACCTGGACATTCTCAGCCCACTGACCAGCGACAACCGTGCTCACAGCCTGCTCCTGCGCAGCACCCGCGCCCTGGGTGAACGGGCCGCCGTCGGGCTGAAACAGCGCTGGCAGGCCCTGAACACGGCACGCTGAGCCCGAGCCGGATCGGAGCTATCACTCAAGCCGCCCTGCCCCTCAATAACGCAGGGAAATAGAACTCACTGAGAAAATCTCACTGAACCAGAGCGACCACAAAAATTTCCAGGGCGGCCAAAATGGATTATTCATGCCGACGACTCAGCCTCCATGATTATATTCTTTTCCCATGCCGAAGCACGACCAAAACTACAGACACTGGCGCCGCAACAAGAAAAATAAACAACGCCACCACAGGCGGATTGAAATATTCAGAAGCCATGATTTCAATCAAAATATAGGACACGAAACCGACAACAACAGATGAAAGCAAGGCGAATATAATCTTCACGAGAAGACCCATAACGTCAACCCTTCCAACGATGGCCCGCCTCCCATTTCAATGGAACGCGGGCCACTGATTTATATATTTATGCACATCTAGCAGTTAATGCCGCCGTGAACTGCACCGCCCAGGAGCCCCCCATAGAATCCAAGTGCTGCGCCTGCCAGGCCTCCGACAGGCCCGCCCCAGAGACCAGTCACCGCTCCTGTAACTATCCCGGTGGCCGCCATAGATCCCGCAGACGTTGCAAAACACTGCTGATACGTCTGCAGCCCAGTAGGGTCGGTGTTGTTGATGGGGTCGCACGCCGCGTAGGCGTAGTTGTTCATCTCCTGCCGGGAGGGGTCCGGCTGGGTGAAGCCCAGCGTGAACGTGCTGTGGAAGCGGTGGTTCAGATGCACCGTGCCGTCCTGGAACTGGTAGGCGCCGGTGAACCCGAACGGGCTCAACGCCGCCGCCTCGGTCCCTTCCAGGCTCTCAGAGGTGCGCTCGCCATAGGGGCTGTAGTCATAGACCACGTCCGGGGGAATCAGTCTCCGAACCCTCGACTGTCAACGCCAGCACACATGAGAAATCAGGTTCCAGAAAATTAGAATATTACATTATTCTCTATTCTTTCTAATTGCCCCACGCACAGCCCAGAATATCAGGCCAGACACAGACATTACCACCAATAGTCCAAGGGTGACCAAAGTAGCCCCCCAGACATTGCCACTCTGTCTAAAGTTTATTATAAAAAACAGAACAAGTATTGCCAATGCCACAAAGGCGAGATAAATATTCCGCATTCGTTCTTTCTTCACATCATCCTTCCTTTGTAGAGGAGCTTCTGCCTCCACTTCCCCGAAGAGAGGTGGAGGCAGAAACCATACTAGGTTGTCATGCTAGCCGAGATTCGACCGCCGCATGCCCGATCGATTGCCTGCACTTGACTGATCACGATGAGCCCGGATCCAATCGCAGCGACAAACCCCATCGGGGTGGCGGCAAAGGGAAACGAAAGCCCCGTGACGATAAGCCCCAGGATGAAACCATTGATCGCTTCGTTGCAAGAATTGAGCCCGGTGGGGTCAGTGTTGTTGATGGGGTCGCACTGGGCGTAGGCGTAGTTGTTCAACTCCTGCCGGGACGGGTCGGGCTGGGCGAAGCCCATCGTGAACGTGCTGTGGAAGCGGTGGTTCAGATGCACCATGCCGTTCTGGAACTGGTAGGCGCCGGTGAACCCGAACGGGCTCAACACCGCCGCCTCGGTCCCTTCCAGGCTCTCAGAGGTGCGCTCACCGTAGGGGCTGTAGTCGTAGACCACGTCCGGGGACTCAGCCTCCGACCCCTCGGCTGTCAGAGCCAGGACGGTGTTGTGCTGGTCGAGGGTGTAGTGGAACCGCTCATCACCGTCCCAGGCCACCATGGAGACCAGACGCCCCTCGGGGTCGCGCACGAAGCTGGTGCGCTCACCCTCGGAGGCGATGTTGGTGACCCCGAGCGCGGTGTTGGACAGCTGCCGCTCCACCCGGCTGCCCTCGTGCACGTCGGTGACGCCGCGCATCTGGGTCTGGTCGGTGGTGTCGTAACTCAGCCACGAGGCCAGTTCGCCCTGACCGTCGTTGGAGCGCAGCGTCTGGTTGGTCACCGAGTACTCGTAGACGTACTCACCTCGCGAGGTCATGTTTCCGGCCTCGTCGTGGCCCACCTCGGCTCCACGTGCGCTGGTGGGCTGGTCGGCGTCGTTGTAGGCGAACTCCTCATTCCCGGCGGTGAGCAGGTTGCCGACGTCGTCGTAGGTGTAGTCGGTGGTGCCGTCACCGGTGAGCCGGTCCAGGCCGTCGTAGGTGAAGGTCTCGGTCTCGCCTTGGACGGTGCGTGACTGCAACTGGTCGCTGTCGGCGCCGTCGTTGTCGTAGGAGTAGACAGCCTCCACCAGAGCCTGGTCGGCGGCCCCGGTGGTGGTGATACCGGTCAGACGCCCCGAGTCGTCGTAGGTACGCTCCTCCACGGCCCCGTCGGGGTGGGTGATGGAGGTGCGGCGGTTGTTGGCGTCGTTGGTGAAGGTGGTCTCGGCACCGGTGTGGTCGGTGAGTGAGGTCAGCCGGAACGCGGCGTCGTAGCCGTAGGTCGTGGTCTTACCGTGTTCGACCATCTCGGTGACGTTGCCCGCGGCGTCGTAGGCGTAGGTGGTCCTCTCGCTCCCGGCCGAGTCGGTGCGCACGGTTTCGAGCAGGTCGCCGCGGCCGTTGTAGGAGTGCTCCACACTCGCCTGGTCGGTGTGCGTCGTGATCTGGCGGCCGTTGCCGTCGTAGGCGATGGCCTGGAGCAGGTCGCCGCCCTGGGAGATGGACACGATCCGGTCGAGGCGGTCGTAGCCGTACTCCAGCCTCACACCGTTGCCGTCGGTCACCTCCGTGACTCGCGACAGCGCGTCGTAGCCGAAGGAGGTGGTGCCCATCGGCCCCGGCTCGTCCATCGCCGTCATGTTGCCCACGTTGTCATAGCTGTAGGTGGTGGAGTTGCCGTTGGCGTCCTGTATCTCGGACACCAGCCCTTGGCCGGTGTAGGCGATGTCAGTGACCTCGATGTCCATCTCCTCCTGGACGGCGGAGGTGAGGTTGCCGGCGTCGTCGTAGGACATCTCCAACGTGTCCCCGTCCGGGGTGGTCACGCTGGTGGGCTTGGCCGGGTTGGCCGTGTCCGCGAACCCGACCGAAGTGGCCGCCCCTGTGGGCAGTTCGGTGCCGATGAGGTTGTTGAACTCGTCGTAGTCGTAGGTCACCGAGGCCTCCAGGGCGTCGGTGGTGGTGGCCACGTCCGAGTTCGACGTCCAGGTCTGGGAGCGGGTGTTGCCCACCTGGTCGGTCGCCGAGGTCTGGCGCCCCTGGTCGTCGAACTCGAAGGTGGACTCACCGCCGTTGGGATCGGTAACCGTGGTCTGTCCGTCCCCGTAGGAGTAAGACGTGGTCGCCCCGTCCTCACTGCCGTCGGGCACGGTCAGGCTGGAGATCCGGTCCTCATCGTCGTAGTCGAAGCGCCAGGCCGCGCCGGTGGCATCGGTGATCGAGAGCAGATGTTGACCGCTCTCGTCCCAGTCGAAGGCCAGGTCCTGTCCGGCCCGATCGGTCAGAGCGAGTACGTCACCGTATTCGTTGTGCTCGAATACTGCGGCAGCTTCACCGGCCGGGTCGGTGATCGACTTGACCCGGTTCCAGTACTCCTACTCGAAGGTGGTCACTCGATCCTGGGTGTCCACAATCGAGGCCAGGTCCCCCTCGGGGTTGTAGCGCATCCGGTGAGTGTTGCCGTTACGGTCGGCCTGGGAGTACAGCCACCCGTCGGCGTTGAAGGTCCACACCTGGTCGGCGTACTCGCCGCGGTGGAAGGTCAGCGCGTAGTGGCCATTCGACAGCTCCTCCAGTTCGGCGTTCAGCCCCGGGGGCGGGGTGAAGGAGCCGTCCTCGGCGATGTCGAAGCTTTCGCAGTAGCCGGAAGGGCCCTGGAAGATGATGCTGTTGGTGTAGATGCGCAGTCCCACATCACGGCCATGAGAAACGGTCCAGCCATCTAGGGAGTTGTAGAAGCTGGAGACCGACAGGTCCAGCCCAGTTCCGGCCATGGTCAGGTTGCGGTGGCGGACAACGAGGTTGCCGTTTTCGGTGTTAACCGTCAGTTCCATGCGGTCGCTGATCTGGTGACGCTCCAGCGGATACCAGGACTGGATACCGCGGTTGACGCCGTCGTCACAGGTGAGAACCCGGGGCTCGGGGTTCTCCGCGCGGGCTTCGGGGGCGGCTTCGTCTTCGGCTCCGGGTGGAGACCAGGGTTCGTTGGGTGGTTCTCCGCCCACGGTTCGGTATTGGCCTCGCCCGGCTCCCAGGTGTCGGGGACCGGGACGGTGCGATCGCGAGGCGAGTGGGGGTCGGCGTCGGCCAGGGCCGGGGGCGCGGACAGCAGCCCCAGCACGAGGGTGGAGGCGGCCGTCGCGGCCGTCAGGGACCAGGGGATGTGCTTTCTCACGAGGGGGATCGCTCCCAGGGGTGGGGATGTGCACGGGGAACACCCGGACATGACCCTGGTCTGAGGGTCCGTCTCCGGGTGGCTCAGGCACCCGGTACGTTACGGAACCCCGACGCGAGAGCACCATGAGCCCAGGGTGAAGAACGTGACCCTGGGTGAGAGGGACCTTCGGGAAGTTTGACCACGGGCGCAACGGAGAGTGACCGCGTTCGCGCAGGTGAACACGCACGCCCGTAGAAACGGAGCGCTGCCTTCACCAGGTGCTGTCCCTGAGTCCTATTGGGCTCGGTGGCCGGAACCGGCCCCGACGACAACAGTTGCCAGGCGACAACATGGTGCGAAAGGCACGATGCTCACCGGAGTGGACACTCCCCCCAGGCCACCTCCAGGGGACCTTTGATCCGATCGGTTACCGGGCCCGGGCATGAGGAAACCCCAGGCCAGTCGGGGTGAACCCGTGGACTGGCCTGGGGTTGGTGGTGCCGTGTGGCTCCTGGTGTGCTCGCCAGTTCGCCTACCCGGCCCTCACCGGAGCCGGACCACGCAGCAGCGCAGCGGTGGCCTCAGCCGCCGCCTTGGCCACGTCCGGAAACACCGACTGGTAGGTGTCCTGGGTGAAGTGCGTGGTCGCGTGCCCCAACTCGCTGGACACGACCTTCACGTCCGTTCCCGCGGCCAACGCCAACGAGGCAGCCCCATGACGGAGCCCGTGCAACGTGATCGGCGGCAACCCAGCAGCCCTGGCAATGCGTAGGAACCAGTCACTGACCTGCCCCGGATGCCACCCCGAACCGTTCTCCTTGGTGAAGGCCAAACCAGTGTCCATCCACGCTGCTCCGGCCTTGAGTCGGGCCTCGTTCTGGAACCTCTTCCAAGCCCGCAACACCTTGATGGTGTCCGCGTCCAGAGTGATCGTGCGCTGCCCGGCCGCGCTCTTCGGCGTGGAGGTGATCGTCTCCCACGCGAGTTGTACGACCTGGACGCGGATGTCGATCTGCCCGTCTATCAACCTCGTGTTGGACCAGGGCAGTCCGACCGCTTCTCCTCGCCGCAGGCCCTTGACCGCGATCAGGTGGAACATCGGATACAGCCACGGGTACTTCCTCGCGTGCACCAGAAAAACGCGTGTCTGCTCCGGGGTCCACACCATCACCTCCCCCGGTACCGTGCCGTCCTTCTTCCACTGACGCACCCGGTCCAGTGTCCACACCAAAGGACGCTTCCTCGGACACGAGGGCAACCGCACGTGCGAGGCGATGTTCACCGACACGGGCAGGTCCGGGCGGCGCACCGCCTCCGACAAGGCGCTGCGCAAGGTGGCGCGGATCCGGTGCTTGGTGGACAGCGAGATCACCCGCCGCCCGCGCACCGAGGCCCGCACTTGGGGGTCGTCGGACTCGCGGCACTCCAGGATGTGAGCGTTGGTTTCCTCGATGGCCGCGAACATGCTCTCGACGTGGCGGGCCTGGAGCTTGTCCACCCGGAGCCGGCCCAGATACGGGACGAGATAGGTGCGGATGTGCCCGGCGTAGGAGGCCCGGGTTCCCGCAGCCAGATCGGGCTTGCCCTTCAACCACTCCCCCAGCCATGCGGCGAGGGTGGGTGGTTCGGTGCGTACGTCCACCGCCATCGCCACCCGCCTGCGTACCTCCTCCAGGTCCGGCAACGGGCGGCGCTGCTTCAACGCCGCCTGGACCAGGTCAGCGATCTGCGCCTCCACCACCGGCTCCCTCTCGGCCAGGGCGATGAGCGCCTTGACGTGTTCCAGTCCTTTCCGGGCCTGCTCCTGGGAGGCCAGGCCGACCCGGCGGGCTTGGCGGCGCCCGCCCTCACCGGTCGGGGGAAGCTCGTACTGGAACGCCCACGCCCCATGGGCCGGGTTCCAGCCCCCGGTCCGGCGCTTGAGCTGCGGACACCTCACCCCCAACGATCTGCCGGTGTTCTCGTCGCGGCATCCGCACCGTTTGAACGTGGACCCCTCACGCGCGGCCATGCACGGCCTCACCTTCGTCTCGCTCCCCACGCACACCACATCCGCCAACCCTCGGCAGTGAGCCGACCTCGGCCACCGTGACCGAAGTACTCACACCCACACGACCCACCTCACTACCACCTCTGAACTGCGCGGATACGGCGTACGGCCCCGCGTGTGGCGGGGCACCACGCATCCACGCTCGACCTCGTAGAGGTGGTCAAGCGGATTCAGCAGGAACGTCGTCCGATGGGCACACACCCCCGCCCGCCTACGTGACGAGAACTACCCACTGGGGTATAAGTCTGGACGCCCCTTGGCCCACCCACAGGGGCGTTGACCTGCGCATCAGCACGGGCCGGGGTGG
>NZ_LEKI01000172.1:0-11902 GCF_001029525.1 Nocardiopsis sp. RV163
CTCCGGCCCCCGCCGACACGTCGCGACGCTCCGCCCGCCCCGCCCGGACGTTTCCTCGACCCGGGCATAGCCTGGCCGTATGCGTTCCTCCACCGCGCCGCGCGCCCTGGCCGCGCTGCTGGCCGACCTGGTCTGCGTGCTGGCCTTCGTCGTGATCGGCAGGACCGACCACGGGACCGGCACGGCCCTGGCCGAGATCGCCTGGACCGCGTGGCCCTTCGCAGCCGGGACGGTCCTGGGCTGGGCGGTCACCCGTGCCTGGACCGCCCCTGTCCGGATCTGGCCGACGGGGTTGTTCGTGTGGGCCGTGACAGTGGTCGGGGGGATGGCGGTACGCGTTTTCCTCGGGGAGGGCGCTCCGACCAGCTTCGTCATCGTCACCTCCCTGTTCCTGGCCGCGACCATGCTCGGCTGGCGCTGGGCGGCGCTTGTCGTCGCGAAGAGGAGACAGCGCCGCGCCTGAGGGGGAACACTGGGTGGCGGAACACAACCTCCCTCGCTAAGGAGCCCCCCGTGGCCGATCCCGTCACCCTCGCCATCGCCGCCGCCGTCGTCACCGGCGCGGTCGGCAAGATCACCGAAGCCGCGACCGAAGGCACCGTCGCCGCCTTCAAGTCCCTGCGCAAGGCGGTCTTCGCGCGTTTTCGCTCCGATCCCGAATCCCAGCAGGTCCTGGACGACGCCCTCCTGGAGCCGGAGGACCCCGGGGCGCTGGCCGCCGTCGCCGAGCGCCTGGAGCGGGCTGAGGCCGAGGAACCCGCGATCCGCGCGCTGATGGCGGAGCTGCGCGGCGAGTTCGTCCAGGAGGGCGACGGGGCCGTGCACAACAGCATCCAGGGGGACGTCAGCGGCAGGGCGCGCGTGTTCCAGGGCCGTGACTTCCACGGGGACATCCACCTGTAGGAGGTCCCACCGCGGAGCGTTCGTAAGCTGGAACAGATGAACGAGCACCCCGCACCCCAGTCGCCTCCCTCCGGCTCCGTCCGCGGTCCCGTCTCCACCGCGTCCGCGGACGGAGCCGGTGAGGACGAGGCGCGCGAGGTGGGCGTGGGCCCGTGGGAGGGCCCCTGGCCCGAGGGCGACCACTACGATCCCGAACTGCTGGCGGGCGGCGACCGCCGCAACGTCGTGGACCGTTACCGGTACTGGCGGCGCGAGGCGATCGTGGCCGACCTCGACACCGTGCGCCACCCCTTCCACGTCGCCGTGGAGAACTGGACGCACGACTTCAACATCGGCTCGGTCGTGCGCACCGCCAACGCCTTCGGGTGCGCGGCCGTGCACATCGTGGGCCGCCGCCGCTGGAACAAGCGCGGCGCGATGGTGACCGACCGCTACCAGCACGTCCACCACCACCCCGACACCGGGGCGCTGGTGGCCTGGGCCGAGGAGCGCGGGCTCGCGCTGCTCGGCGTGGACAACCTGCCGGGTTCGGTGCCGCTGGAGACCTATCCGCTGCCCAGGAACGCCGTGCTGGTGTTCGGCCAGGAGGGCCCGGGGCTCTCCGAGGAGGTGCGGCGGGTGTGCCGGGCCGTGCTGTCGATCTCCCAGTTCGGTTCGACCCGGTCGATCAACGCCGGGGCCGCGGCCGCGATCGCCATGCACGCCTGGGTGCGGGCCCACGTGTTCGACCAGCCGGTCCCCGCCGCCTTCTCCGCGGACGCCCCGGCCCCCACCACGACACTGTCGTGATGTTTCCGTGATCTACCATGGCCGAAAGGCCCCTACCAGAGAGATCCCGGGATGATTCCAACCGTCACAGCAGCCTCCCGTACCGCCACGATCGACGACGTCGCCGGTGTCGCACGCGTTCTGGCCAGATCAGCGCAGGAGGACCCGCTCTTCCGGTGGCTGTTCCCCGACGACGAGCTGTGGATGGCCCGGACGCGCCGCTTCTTCGCCCTGACCGCGGGCTTCGGCTACGTCCCCTCGGGTGACACCCGGGTCGCCGAGACCAGGGACGGCAGCGAGGACGCACCTGTGGTGCGCGGCGCGGCGCTGTGGGCTCCGCCCGCCGCCAACCCGGAGGGCCGGCTGGTGTCGCTGCGCACCTGGCCGCACTGGGCCCCCCTGATCGGCCGCACCCGGCTGGCGGCGTTCGTGCGCTTGTTCGCCGAGTGGAAGCTGGCCGCGCCCCAGGAACCCCACCTGTACCTGGCGGCGCTTGGCGTGGACCCGGCCGCCGTCGGCACGGGCGTCGGCGGCGGGCTGCTCACCTCGGGTCTGGACAGCGCCGACTCCCAGGGCCTGCCGGTGTTCACCCAGACGCTCAACCCCAAGACCGTCGGCTTCTACGAGCGGTTCGGGTTCCGGCTGGTCCGGGAGGCGGAGAGCCCCGAGGCGGGAACCAACTACTTCCTGCTGCGCGACCCCTCCTGAGGGCCCGCGGGCCCTCCGCCCCTTCCCGGGGAGCCGTCCCCCACCGCTGGCGGGGCTCGCCGAGTGACGCGTTACCCCGCCAAGGCCGATGCCCGCGTGATCATCGAGGCGGCCCCTCCGTCCTGTGTGACGGTGAGGGGCGCCGGCCGGCTCCACGCGGGCGCCGCTGCGTCCGCAGACCACCGCCTTCGGTGAGGACGCCCATCCGGACGTGCGGCAGAAGGCCGCCGCCCTCATGCGGTCGATCCTCATCGGCCGTCCCCTGTGGGACGGCAACAGGGGGCTGGGCTGGATCAGCGCCAGGCTGTTCCTCCGCCTCGACGGCCAGAAGGCAGGAAGACCCGACCAGAACGCCGCCTGCGACCTGGTCATCGCGGTCACCACCGGCGCCCTGGCGGACGTCCCCGAGATCGCCGACCGGCTCAGAGGACTCATGCCGCCCGCGGAGTGACCCCGGGAAACGGCGACGGGCCGCGCCCCGAAGGAGCCGGTCTCTGCGTTTTCCCCTCGCCCGGACCCGGCAACCGCTACCTTCGTGCCATGGAGATGCACCTGCACCTGCACGACGGCCTCCACGCCCTGCTCAGGGAGGTCGCGGAACGGGACGGCGTCAGCGTCGAGGCCGCGGTGATCACCGCCGTCGAGGACTTCGTCGCGAGCCGCCAGACGCGCAGGGTCCCGGAGCAGTCCCGGAAGACGGTGGAGCAGGACGCCGGACCACCCCGCCGCCCGGCGGAGTGACCTCCGCGAACGGCGACGGGCCGCGCCCCGAAGGAGCGCGGCCCGTGCGGTGCGACAGGTGGCGGCGGTCAGCCGACGCCCTTGCTGAGCGAACCCAGCAGGTCGCGGTTGAGCTGCGAGATCGTGTCCAGCGGGATGCCCTTCGGGCAGACCGCGGCGCACTCACCGATGTTGGTGCAGCCGCCGAAGTCCTCCTCGTCCTGCTGGTTGATCATCTTCACCACGCGCGAGGACCGCTCGGGCTGCCCCTGCGGGAGCATGCCCAGGTGCGTGACCTTCGCGGCGGTGAACAGCATGCTTGAGGCGTTCGGGCAGGCCGCCACGCACGCGCCGCAGCCGATGCAGGTCGCGGCGTCGAACGCGCGGTCCGCGTCCGGCTTCGGGATCGGGTTGGCGTGGGCGTCGGGCGCGGTACCCGTCGGGGCGCTGATGTAGCCGCCCGCCTGGATGATGCGGTCGAACGCGCCGCGGTCCACGACCAGGTCCCTGACGACCGGGAACGCCTTGGCCCGCCACGGCTCCACGGTGATGGTGTCGCCGTCGTTGAAGCTGCGCATGTGCAGCTGGCAGGTCGTGGTGCGCTCGGGGCCGTGCGCCTCACCGTCGATCACGACACCGCAGGCGCCGCAGATGCCCTCGCGGCAGTCGTGGTCGAAGGCGACCGGGTCCTCGTTCTCCAGCGTGAGCTTCTCGTTGAGGACGTCGAGCATCTCCAGGAACGACATGTCCGGGGAGACGTCGGTGAGCTTGTACGTGGCCAGCCGACCCTCGTCGTCCGGCCCCTTCTGACGCCATACGCGCAGGGTGATGTTCACTTGTAGCTCCGCTGCTTCATCTCGACGTACTCGTACTCCAGGGCTTCCTTGTGGAGCACGGGCTTGCTGTCATCGCCGCCGAACGCCCAGGCAGCCACGTAGGCGAACTCGTCGTCGTGGCGCAGCGCCTCGCCGTCCTCGGTCTGGCTCTCGGCGCGGAAGTGGCCGCCGCAGGACTCGCGGCGGTGCAGGGCGTCGATGCACATGAGCTCGCCCAGCTCCAGGAAGTCGGCCACGCGGTTGGCCTTCTCCAGGGCCTGGTTGAACTCCTCGTTGGTGCCCAGCACCTTGACGTCGCGCCAGAACTCGGCACGCAGCGCCCGGATGAGCTCGATGGCCTTGGTCAGGCCCTCCTCGCTGCGCTCCATGCCGCAGTACTCCCACATGATGTGGCCGAGCTCCTTGTGGAAGGAGTCGACGGTGCGGGAGCCCTGGACGGAGAGCAGCTTGTCGATGCGGGAGGTCACCTGGCCCTTGGCCGCCACGGCCTCGGGGTGCGACTCGTCGAGGGCCTCGAAGGGACCCGACGACAGGTAGTCGTTGATGGTGTTGGGCAGGACGAAGTAGCCGTCCGCCAGCCCCTGCATCAGCGCGCTCGCGCCCAGGCGGTTGGCGCCGTGGTCGGAGAAGTTGGCCTCACCGGTCACGAACAGGCCCGGGATGGAGCTCTGGAGGTCGTAGTCGACCCACAGGCCGCCCATGGTGTAGTGCACGGCCGGGTAGATGCGCATCGGAACCTCGTACGGGTTCTCGCCGGTGATGCGCTGGTACATGTCGAACAGGTTGCCGTACTTGGCCTCGACGGCGTCCTGCCCCATGCGAGAGATGGCGTCGGCGAAGTCCAGGTAGACGCCCAGGCCGCCGGGGCCCACGCCGCGGCCCTCGTCGCAGACGTTCTTGGCGGCGCGGGAGGCGATGTCGCGCGGCACCAGGTTGCCGAAGGCCGGGTAGATGCGCTCCAGGTAGTAGTCGCGCTCCTCCTCCGGGATCTGGCGCGGGTCGCGGGTGTCCCCGTGCGCCTTGGGCACCCAGATGCGGCCGTCGTTGCGCAGCGACTCGCTCATCAGGGTCAGCTTGGACTGGTAGTCGCCGCTGACCGGGATGCAGGTCGGGTGGATCTGCGTGTAGCACGGGTTGGCGAAGAGCGCGCCCTTGCGGTGCGCGCGCCAGGTCGCGGTGACGTTGGAGCCCATCGCGTTGGTCGACAGGAAGAACACGTTGCCGTAGCCGCCGGTGGCCAGCACCACGGCGTCGGCGAAGTGGGTCTCGATCTCACCGGTGACCATGTCGCGGACGATGACGCCGCGCGCGCGGCCGTCCACGACGATGACTTCCAGCATCTCGTGGCGGGTGTGCATCTCGACGCTGCCCGCCGCGATCTGGCGCTCCAGGGCCTGGTAGGCGCCGATGAGCAACTGCTGGCCCGTCTGGCCGCGCGCGTAGAAGGTGCGCGAGACCTGCACGCCGCCGAAGGAGCGGTTGTCGAGCAGACCGCCGTACTCGCGGGCGAAGGGCACGCCCTGGGCGACGCACTGGTCGATGATCTCGACGCTGGTCTGGGCCAGGCGGTAGACGTTCGACTCGCGGGAGCGGAAGTCGCCGCCCTTGACGGTGTCGTAGAACAGCCGGTAGATGCTGTCGCCGTCGTTGCGGTAGTTCTTGGCGGCGTTGATGCCGCCCTGGGCCGCGATGGAGTGCGCGCGCCTCGGGCTGTCCTGGTAGCAGAACGAGGTGACCTTGTAGCCCGCCTCGCCCAGGGTCGCGGCGGCGGAGGCGCCGGCCAGGCCGGTGCCCACCATGATCACGGAGAGCTTGCGCCGGTTCGCGGGGTTGACCAGCTTCGCCGAGAAGCGCCGCTTGTCCCAGCGCTCGTTGATCGGGCCCTCCGGGGCCTTCTCGTCCCGGATCGGTTCGCCGACGCGGTAGAAGTCGTTGTCAGACAATTAACTCACCAGTCCAAAGGTGACCGCCAGAGGCGGGAGCAGGAAGCCGACCGTCACGATCAGCGACAGGCCCACGGCGACCGCGTTGAGCTTGCCCTGACGGCTGGCCTGGTTGGCGCCGAGGGTGGCCAGGGCGCTCCAGATGCCGTGCCGCAGGTGCAGGCCCACAGCGATCACGGACAGGATGTAGAACAGGGTCACGTACCAGAACTCGGGCTGGAACCCGTTCACGAGCCGCTCGTAGGGGCTGTCGGACGCACCGCCGGGGGCGATGGTGTTCGTGGTCAGGTGCAGGATGTGGAAGACCACGAACAGCGCGACCAGGACGCCGCCGTAGCGCATGGTGTAGGAGGCGTAGCTGCGGGCCACCCTCTTCTTCACCTGGTAGCGCTGGTCAGCCGGACGCGCTCTGCGGGCGCGGGCCCACAGCGTCACCGCCGCGTAGATGTGGATCAGGACGCTCGCCAGCAGGACGATGCGGAAGATCCACAGGAATCCGCTCTCGGGCAGCAGCGGGTAGCCCAGCTCCCGGAGGCTGTGGGCGTAGCCGTCGAAGGCCTCCTGGCCCGAGAACACTTTCAGGTTGCCGTACATGTGCGCGATCAAATACAGCACGAGGATCGCCCCGGTGATCGCCATCGCTGCCTTGAGCGCCACCGTGGACCCGTAGGCCGTAGACCGCTTCTTGGTCAAGGTACTGTTCGCCACAGCCTGTCACTGTAAGTTCTGGGTAAGCCTGGAGTCCAAGTCATCGGGACGCTTGAGTCGATAGACGTAGGCTATGGAACATGCAGTTCCAGCAGTTGGCCTACTTCGTCGCGGTGGCCCGCACACGCCATTTCACCCGCGCAGCAGAGCTTTCGCGCGTCGCACAGCCCAGTCTGAGCAAGCAGATCCGCAGCCTCGAACAGGAGCTGGGCGCGCCGTTATTCAGTCGTGCCCGGGGAAACATCACACTCACACCGGCCGGCGAGGCGCTGCTTCCGCTCGCCCAACGCATGCTCGCCGACCTGGAGACGGCCCGGCGCGAGGTGGCCGAGCTGGCCGGGGTGCGCCGGGGCCGTGTGCGCCTCGGCGCGACCCCGTCGCTGTGCGCGGGGCTGCTGGCCGACGTGCTCGCCGACTTCCATACCCGTTTCCCCGGCATCGAACTCCAGGTGGAGGAGAGCGGCTCGCGCGACCTCATCCGCGACCTGGGGCGGGGCGAACTGGACCTGGCGCTGATCATCCTGCCGCTGCACAGCAGCGACCCCGACTTCTCCACGACGCCGATCCTGCGGGAGAACCTGGTGGTGGCGAGCCCGATGGCGGGCCCCTCCCCCAACGGGCGGGCCTCGATCCGCATCACCGAGCTGCGGGGCCGCCCGCTGGTGATGTTCCGGCGCGGCTACGACGTGCGCGAGGCGACGCTGCGCGCGTGCCGGGCGTCGGGGTTCGAGCCCGAGCTGGCCGTGGAGGGCGGGGAGATGGACGCCGTGCTGCGGTTCGTGGAGGCGGGCATGGGGCTGGCGGTGGTGCCGAGCATGGTGCTGCGCAACCGGCAGAGCCTGCGCGGGACCCCGCTGACCCGGCCGCGCCTGCTGCGGACGGTGGCGCTGGCGCGGCGCCGGGACGTGGAGCCCTCGCACTCGGCGGAGGCGTTCCGCCGCCACCTCAACGGCTACCTGCTGGGCATGTCGCCGCAGGACCTGGGCCCGGACCTGGAGGTTTTGCTCTCCCCCGAGGACGGGGCGGACTGACCCGCCGGTCGGACGCGGTTCCCGTCCAGCGGAGGCGGGTCCCGCCGGACTCCCCGTTGCGGATGACCGGTGCCGGATTCGGGCGATGGCCTCCTTTACCACACGCCACTGGCGCACCTGAAGCAACCCGATCGCCAAAAGGGATTTCTGGCCACTTGATCCGACAAAACACCCCAATTAAGCGCTCAAAAGTGGCGCATTTCACATAGCTTTCCCCGACGCCTTCCCCCCTCCGGGACGTGACCGTGATCACAACGCCCTAACGTTGCGTTGCGGAACGGTTCGCGACGGCTCCTGCGCGCGGCCGTCCTGCGCGGCGGTCACGGCCGAAGCAGGCGGGCACCGCGCCCCGCCCGACCGGGACCTTCCTTCCCACAGGAGGTGCGAGACAACGGTGACAGCGACCGAGAACGCAGGCCCCGGGGGCGGCCGGGCACGCATCCCCCAACGAACCCTGCGCACCGACGACTGGTGGCTCGGCCCCCTCCTCACCGCGCTGGGGCTGGCCGCCTTCGTCGTCTACGCGACCCTGCGGGTGTTCCAGCAGGACCACTACTGGGTCCAGGAACACCACTACCTCACCCCGTTCTACTCGCCGTGCATCGCGCAGCAGTGCGCGCCCGACGCGGCCCTGTTCGGACGCCTGCCGGTGGAGTTCCCGCCGCTCATCCCCTACGCCCTGGTCAGCCTGCCGATCCTGCTGCTGTTCCGGCTGACCTGCTACTACTACCGCAAGGCCTACTACCGCTCGTTCTGGTTCTCTCCCCCGGCGTGCGCCGTACGCGAGCCCCACGGCGCCTACACCGGCGAGACCCGCCCGCTGATGCTGGTCCAGAACGGCCACCGCTACTTCTTCTACGCGGCCTTCGCCATCACGCTCGTCAACACGTGGGACATGCTGATCGCCTTCCTCCACGGCACCGGGGGCGGCTTCGGCGTCGGGCTGGGCAACCTGATCATGCTCCTCAACGTGCTCATGCTGTGGGGCTACACGCTCAGTTGCCACTCGTGCCGCCACATCTTCGGCGGACGGCTGCGCAGCTTCGGCAGGCACCCCGTCCGCTACTGGATGTGGGGCCGCCTGTCCGTACTCAACCACCGGCACATGTACTTCGGCTGGCTGAGCATCGCGACCCTGATCCTCACGGACGCCTACATCGCCCTGATCGCCAGCGGCACCATCGACGACCTGCGCATCCTCAACTGAGCCAAGGGGAAGGAAGGCACGACCAGATGCCCCCCACAGCAGAACCCGGGATCACCCGGTACGCCTACGACGTCGTGGTGATCGGGGCGGGCGGAGCCGGGCTGCGGGCCGCGATCGCCGCCCGCGAGCAGGGCAAGCGCACCGCGGTCGTCTCCAAGTCGCTGTTCGGCAAGGCCCACACCGTGATGGCCGAGGGCGGCGCCGCCGCCGCTCTCGGCAACGCCAATCCGGAAGACGAGTGGCGCGTGCACTTCCGCGACACCGTGCGCGGCGGCAAGTTCCTCAACGATCCGCGCATGGCCGAGCTGCACGCCCGGGAGGCGCCCGAGCGCATCCTCGAACTGGAGTACTGGGGCGCGCTCTTCGACCGCACGGCCGAGGGAAAGATCAGCCAGCGCAACTTCGGCGGCCACGAGTACCCGAGGCTGGCGCACGTGGGCGACCGCACCGGCCTGGAGATGATCCGCACCCTCCAGCAGCGGGTCGTCGCGCTCCAGCAGCAGGACGCCGTGGAGCTGGGCGACCCCGAGGCGCGCATCCGCGTGTTCGCCGAGACCGCGATCACCCGGCTCATCACCGAGGACGACGTACCCGGCACCGGTGCCGGTACCGGTGCGACGGCAGTGGACGCGGCCGTGCGGCCGGACGGCGGCGCGGGCGGGGCCACCTCCGTGGACCCGGCCCCGGGCGGGGACACGGGTGCGGGCCCGGCCGGGGGCGCAAGGAGGCCGGGGCGGATCGCCGGCGCGTTCGGCTACCGCCGCGTGGACGGCGGGTTCGTCCTGTTCGAGGCGCCCTCGGTGGTCCTGGCCACCGGCGGCATCGGCAAGGCCTTCCGCACCACCTCCAACTCCTGGGAGTACACCGGCGACGGCCACGCGCTGGCGCTGCGGGCCGGGGCCTCCCTGATCAACATGGAGTTCGTCCAGTTCCACCCCACCGGGATGGTCTGGCCGCCGTCGGTGAAGGGCATCCTCGTCACCGAGTCGGTGCGCGGCGACGGCGGTGTGCTGCGCAACTCCGAGGGCGAGCGGTTCATGTTCGGCTACGTGCCGGACGTGTTCCGCTCCCAGTACGCCGAGAGCGAGGAGGAGGCCGACGGCTGGTACGACGACCCCGCGGGGCACCGCAGGCCGCCGGAGCTGCTGCCCCGCGACGAGGTCGCGCGGGCGATCAACACCGAGGTCAAGGAGGGGCGGGGCTCGCCGCACGGCGGCGTGTTCCTGGACGTGTCCACGCGCCTGCCCGCCGAGGAGATCGTCAAGCGGCTGCCGTCCATGCACCACCAGTTCAAGGAGCTGGCCGACGTGGACATCACCGCCGAGCCCATGGAGGTGGGCCCCACCTGCCACTACGTGATGGGCGGGGTGCGGGTGGACGCCGACACCGCCGCCTCCGACGTGCCCGGGCTGTTCGCGGCCGGTGAGGTGGCGGGCGGCATGCACGGCTCCAACAGGCTGGGCGGCAACTCCCTGTCGGACCTGCTGGTGTTCGGGCGCCGGGCCGGGCTGGGCGCGGCGGCCTACGTGGACGGGCTCGGCGACCGGCCCGCACCGGACGGGCTCCTGGACCGGGCGGCGGACGAGGCGTCCTCGTACGCGCTGCGCCTCCTCAGGGCGGAAGGCGGAGAGAACCCGTACACGCTGCACGCCGAACTCCAGGAGACCATGAACGACCTGGTCGGCATCATCCGCAGGGGTCCGGAGATGGAGCGGGCCCTGGAGCGGCTGGAGGAGCTGGCGGAGCGCTCGCGCGCGCTCAGCGCGCCGGGCGACCGGGTCTACAACCCGGGCTGGCACCTGGCGCTGGCGCTGCCCAACATGGTCCTGGTCTCACGCGCGGTGGCCGCGGCCGCCCTGGAGCGCACGGAGTCGCGCGGCGGGCACACGCGCGAGGACTTCCCCGGCATGTCGACCGAGTGGCGGCGGGTGAACCTGGCGGTGCGGGCCGACCGCTCCGACCGGGTGTCGCTGTCACGGCTCGTGCTCGCCGACATCCCGGCCGGGCTGCTCGCCCTCTTCGAACGCGACGAGCTGGCCAAGTACCTGTCGGAGGAGGAGCTGCCCGCGTCGGGGGCGGCGGACGCGGCCGAGGAGGGCCAGTCATGAGCGAGCGCGTGTTCCGGGTGTGGCGGGGTTCGGGCGAGGGCGGGCTCGCCGAGTACCGGGTCGAGGTCAACGAGGGCGAGGTGGTGCTCGACGTGCTGCACCGCCTCCAGGCCACGCAGACCCCGGACCTGGCGGTGCGGTGGAACTGCAAGGCGGGCAAGTGCGGTTCGTGCTCGGTGGAGATCAACGGACGTCCCCGGCTGTCCTGCATGACGCGGATGAGCGTGTTCGAGGACGACGAGGTGGTGACGGTGACGCCGATGCGCGCCTTCCCGGTGGTCCGGGACCTGGTGTGCGACGTGTCGTACAACTACCAGAAGGCGCGGGAGATCCCCTCGTTCACACCGGATCCGGCCAAGGCCCCGGGCGACTTCCGGATGAGCCAGGAGGACGTGGAACGCCAGCAGGAGTTCCGCAAGTGCATCGAGTGCTTCCTGTGCAACAACACCTGCCACGTGATCCGCGACCACGAGGAGAACAAGGAGCACTTCTCGGGTCCGCGTTACCTCATGCGGGTGGCGGAGCTGGAGATGCACCCCGAGGACACCGCCGACCGCAGGCTCATCGCCCAGGAGGAGTTCGGGCTGGGGTACTGCAACATCACCAAGTGCTGCACGGAGGTGTGCCCGGAGAACATCCGCATCACCGACAACGCGCTGATACCGCTCAAGGAGCGCGTGGTGGACCGCAAGTACGACCCGCTGGTGTGGCTGGGGTCCAAGATCGGCGTGCGGCCCAAGGACACCCCGCCGGTGCCCAACGTCGGGCGGTACTCCGACCCGACCTGAGGCCGGTCCCGTCCGCCGACCCGGCACTGCGCTGCGCGGTCGGCGGACGGAGTGCTCCCCCGGAGGGTGGCGTTCACGCCGTCGCACCCTGCCGCTGCCGGAGCAGGAGGCGGATGCGGGAGGTGAGCTCGTCCCACTCGCCTGGCGGGGTTGGCGCGGGCGAGGGTCGCGGGGGTCCGACG
>NZ_LEKI01000173.1:0-11875 GCF_001029525.1 Nocardiopsis sp. RV163
CCGTGGAGGGGGGGCACGCGCCGGGCCCGCCTCCCCCACCGTCCACCGACCGACCGCAGGGTCCGCCGTTCGCGGGACGCGCCCCGAGCCCCGACGCGCCCCGGACCTACTCCCGTTAGGGACCGGCACCGCGCCGGAGCGAGCGGACGGCCCGCGACGACACTGGAAACGGAAAAGCAACCCCTATGAACCCCCGTCAGCGACGCGGCGTCCTGCTCATGGTCGTTGCCGCTATCGGCGCCGTCGCCGTGTTCGCCTCCGTGTTCACCTACCTGAACAGCCAACAGGAGCGCCTCGGCGAGTTCGCGACCGTCCTGCGGCTGACCGAGGCCGTGGACGCCTACCAGCCCATCGGCGAGGAGTCCGTGGAGCGGATCGAGGTGCCCAGCATGTACTTCGACCCGGAGGTCTTCCTCACCGACCTGGCCCAGGTGGAGACCCCGGCCGACCAGCAGCTCGTCGCCGCCTCACACCTGGAGGCGGGCGTCTACCTCCAGCGGGGCATGGTGCAGCCCCAGCCCACCCTCACCGCCGGGGAGCGGGAGATCGCCATCATGGTCAACGCCGAGACCGGCGTGGCGGGCAAGGTGCGGCGCGGGTCGTTCGTGGACATCTACGGCACCTTCCCCGCGCGCGACCACGGCGAGGCGTGCGCGGTGCGGGTCATCACCGAGGTGGAGGTCCTCGACATCGGTGAGCTGCGCACTCAGGAGGAGGAGGGCGGCGGCGTGGCCGGGGTGGTCCCGGTGACCTTCCGCCTGGACCCGCAGGCGGCGCTCCGGCTCGCCTACGCCGAGGACTTCTCCAGCGGGCTCAGGCTGGCCCTGGTGAGCGCCGACGGCGGCGGCGGAACCCCGGAGGAGTCCGAGTTCTGCAGCGGGGACTTCGACGACCTCGTCGCCGGGGGAACGGCCGACGAGAGCACGACACCGGACGAGGGCGGGACGGCCGACGAGCGGCGCGTGCCGCATGGGGGGTAAGCGTTGAACTTCCGTGTCCTGGCGGGTATGCCGACCTCGGAGTCGGAGATGGTGCTCGCCGCGCGCTTCGAGGAACTGGGCAGCGCCTCCCTGGTGGCCTCCAGGGCCACCACGACGGCGCTGATCGACGCCGCCGGGGAGTTCCCGGAGATCGACGTGGTCCTCATCCACCAGGATCTGGGCCCGGCGCCGGTGTTCGAGGCCATACGCGACCTGTCCCACCGCCATCCCCAGGTGGCGATCCTGCTGGTGTCTCCCACGATGGACCCCGACACGTTCACCGGGGCCATGGAGGCCGGGGCGCGGGGGGTGATGCCCGACGACTGCGGGATCGCCGAGCTGGAGAGCCGGGTCACCAAGGCCGCCGAGTGGTCGCGGACGCTGCGCCGCCACCTGGAGTCGGCGTCGATGGACCTGCCCGCGTCGGGTGTGCGGGGCCGGGTCGTGGCGATCAGCGGCGCCAAGGGCGGTGTGGGCACCACCACGTGCGCCGTGCACCTGGCGATGGCCGCGGCCGCCGCCGAGCGGGTCGTGTGCCTGGTCGACCTGGACCTGCAGACCGGCGACCTGCCCGCGTTCCTCAACCTGCGCCACCGCCGCTCCATCAGCGACCTGGTCGAGGCCGGGGACAACATCACCCCCGGCATGCTCGCGGAGACCCTGTACGTGGACCCGCGGGGCCCGCACGTGCTGCTCGCCCCCGAACACGGCGAACGCGGCGAGGACGTCGGAGCCAGCGTCGCCCGGCGGGTGCTGAGCGCGCTCAGGTCCCGGTACGAACTGGTGGTGGTGGACTGCGGGTCCACCATGAACGAGGCCACCGCGATGGCGGTCGAGCTGGCCGACAGCGCGGTCGTCACCGTCACTCCGGACGTGCCCGCGATGCGCGGCGCCCAGCGGCTGATGAGCATGTGGGAGCGGTTGCAGGTGCGTTCGCACACGGACGTGTACTCGCTGGTCACCCGGCACAGCCGCAAGAACGAGATCCAGCCGGACTTCCTCCAGCAGTTGCTGGGCACCCGGGTGCTGCGCACACCGGTCCCCGCCGCCTACCGCGCGCTGGAGCCCGGCGAGAACAACGGCGACCCCACCAAGGTGACCGACGAGGGGCTGCGCAGGGCCTTCTCCCGGCTGGCCGCGGAACTGGACCTGCTGAACCCGCCCGCGCAGCCCGGCGGCGGCGGGGGTTCGGCCACCCCGCCCGCGGGGCTGGGCGGGTTCGCCTCCCTGTCCGAGCGGCGCGGCGGCGGGCCGTCCACCCGTGACGTGTCCGGCTTCCTCAACGCGTCGGGGGCCAGCCCGTCGCGCGCGGCGGCCAACGGGCAGGCCTCCGTGCCGCCGCTGGGCCAGCCCTTCGGCGGGCGCCCGGGTTCGGGGCCGCACGGGGGCGGAGGAGGCCGCGGTGGCTTCGGGAGCTGAGTCCGCCCTCCGTCGGGAGTCGGGCCGGAGCCGGGGCCCGGTGAGCCGTGCGCCCCGGCGCGGCCCACGGGCCTTGCGGGGGCCGCGGGGTCGCGGGGCTCGGCCGGACCCGCGGCGCGCTGGCCCGCGACGGCGCGTCGACCGCGGCGGGGTCATCGTGGAGTTCGCCGCGGCGGTGCCGTTCATGATGCTGGCGCTGGCCCTGGTCTGGCAGGTGCTGCTGCTCGGCATCACCGCCATGTACGCCTCGCACGGTGCCGCCGAGGCCGCCCGCCAGGCCGCCGTGACCCCGGACGAGATGGCGCGCGTGGACGAGGAGGCCCGCAAGCGCGTCCGGCCGCCGTGGGACGGCGCGGACGTGATGTCCGTGGAGGTCGTGGAGCGCGACGGCGCGCGCTACGCCCGGGTGACCATGGCCATGCCCATCTTCCTGCCCGGGGCCTCGGGGCCCTGGGACGTCACCGGCGAGGCCCGCGTGGTCACCGAGGTCGAGCCCCGGGGAGCGACGCGGTGAGCGCGCGACCGGTCGGGCGGACCGCTGCGGGCCGCACCCGCCGAAACACCGAGGACCGCGACCCCCAGCCCGGGGGCCGGCGGGATGCCCGAGGCCGGGAACGGCGGAGCGCCGCAGACCGCGCAGGGCGGCGCCTCCTGCCCGGAAGCCGACCGCGCCGGGACGACGACCGGGGCGGCCCGCTGCTGGAGTTCGCCGCGATCTTCCCGATCCTGCTCCTGGTCTCGGTCATCGCCGTCGAGGCCTTCCTGGCCTTCGTCGCGGTCGAGCGGCTGGAGTCCGCGGCCCGCGCCGGGGCGCGGGTGGCCGGGGCCGAGCGGCTGGAGGGCGCGGAGGCCGCCGCCCGCGCGGCGCTGCCGTCGTGGCTGGACGAGGCGACCGTCACCAGCGGCGTCAACGAGCACGAGGGCTTCTACGTGGAGGTCTCGCACCCGCTGCCGATCGTGTTCTCTGCGGCGGGCCTGGACCTGACGCTGACCCGGCGCGTGGAGATGCCCGATGTGTGAGGTCGACGCGGTGCGCCGTACGCGCCGGGGCACCGCCCCGGCAGCCGGGGAGAACGCAGCCGAAGCCGTGTCGGGGCGCCGCGCGGCGGGACGTGTGCCCGCCGCGCCGGCCCCAGGGGGAAGGAGAGCAGGGCCATGGGTCTGAAGGACCGTCTGGAGGAGGACCGCGCCGTCGAGGGGCGCTCCGAGCGCAGCAGCGTCACGCACTGGCGCAGGCGCCTGCTGGAGGAGATCAACCTGGAGGACCTCACCAGGCTGACCCTGGCCCAGCGCCGGGTGCGCCTGGAGAAGGTCGTGGGGCACATCCTCACCCGCGAGGGCCCGGTGCTCTCCGACAGGGAGCGTTCGGCGCTCATCCGCCGGGTCGTGGACGAGGCCTTGGGCCTGGGCGTCCTGGAGCCGCTGCTGGCCGACGAGACAGTCACCGAGATCATGGTGAACGGCCCCGACAACGTGTTCATCGAGCGCGGCGGCCGGATGCAGCGGGTGGACGCCGCCTTCAACGGCGAGGAGCAGCTCTACCAGACCATCGACCGCATCGTGTCGCTGGTCAACCGCCGCGTGGACGAGTCCTCGCCGATGGTGGACGCGCGGCTGCCCACCGGCGAGCGCGTCAACGTGATCATCCCGCCCCTGTCGCTGTCGGGCCCGGTGCTGACCATCCGGCGCTTCCCCAAGCCCTATCCCATCGACGAGCTGGTGCGGATGGGGAGCCTGGACTCGCCAACCGGCATCCTGCTGGCGGCGATGGTGCGGGCCCGCTTCAACATCGTCGTGTCCGGCGGCACCGGTACCGGAAAGACGACCTTCCTCAACGCGATGTCGGCGTTCGTGCCCTCCGACGAGCGCATCGTCACCATCGAGGACTCGGCCGAGCTCCAACTGATGCAGGACCACGTGGTGCGACTGGAGTCCAGACCGCCCAACATCGAGGGCCGGGGCGAGATCGCCATCCGCGACCTGGTGCGCAACGCGCTGCGGATGCGCCCGGACCGCATCATCGTCGGAGAGGTGCGCGGCTCGGAGACCATCGACATGCTCCAGGCCATGAACACCGGCCACGACGGGTCGCTGGTGACCGTGCACGCCAACTCGGCCGACGACGCCATCCACCGTTTGCAGACCCTGGCCACCCTGAGCGACGTCAACGTGCCCTACGAGGCGATCCGCGACCAGATCAACAACGCGGTGGACGCCATAGTGCACCTGGGCCGGTGGCCGGACGGGTCCCGGCGGGTCAACGAGATCGCGGTGGTCTCCTCACGGCGGCGCGAGGAGTTCCGGCTGGACCCGGTGATGCAGTTCTCCGCCCTGCCGATGGGCCCCAACCGGGCCGTGGAGGGCGAGTTCCGGCACTTCCCGCTGCCCCGGCACATCGCCGGGCGGATCTACCACGTGGGCGAGGCCATCCCCGCGGCCTTCGGGGTGGTCACCGACGAGCGCCCCCGCAGCGGCTGGTGAGGCCCTCCCCCGCGCCCAGGCGGGCGCGCCCCCCGATCGGAATGGAGCTCCGGTGACCTGGCAGTTCGTGGCGATCCTCAGCGGCCTGGCCGTGGTGCTGGCCCTGGCGCTGTGGGCGCTGTGGGAGTTCGTGTCCAGCGCACAGCACCGGCGGTTGATCGCCGCCCGCAGCGCCCTGGACCAGGCCGAGTACGAGGCGTCCACGCCCATGGCGCGGCTGGACGCGGCCATTTACCGCACCCAGTGGGGCGGGCGGTTGTACCGCAGGATCGCCCGGTCGGGCGCGGACGTGCGCCTGTCCACGTTCGTGCTAGCGCTGCTGGGCGGTTCGCTGCTGGCGGTGATCGTGGTCTGGCAGGTGCTGGCGCCCTTCTTCGGCCTGCTGGCGGCGGCCGGGGTGGCGTTCCTGTTCTTCTCCTACCTCAACCGCGCCGAGGCCAAGCGGCGCGAGGAGTTCACCTCCCAGTTGCCGGACCTGGCCCGGGTGCTGGGCAACGCGACCTCTGCGGGCCTGGCCCTGCCCACGGCCGTGGCGATGGCAGCCGACGAGCTGGACGGGCCCGCGGGCGAGGAGCTGAGCCGCATGGCCGAGTCCATGAAGCTGGGGGCCGGCTTCGAGGAGGCCGTCGCGGAGCTGCGCGGTCGCATGCCTTCCCGTGAGCTGGGGGTCCTGCTGTCCACGCTCGTGGTGGCCTCGCGCTCGGGCGGCTCCCTGGTCACGGCGCTGCGCAACATCTCCACCACCCTGGAGAACCGCAAGGAGACCCGGCGCGAGGTGCAGACCATCCTCAGCGAGACCACGAGCACCGTGTGGGCGCTGGGGTTCATGTCGGTGGGCGCCCTGTTCCTGATCAACGCCATCGAGCCGGGCATCATGCGCGTCATGACCACGTCCGTGGCGGGGGTGGCGGTGCTGCTGGTGGTGGCCGCGCTGTTCGCCATCGGCTTCGTGCTGGTGTCCCGCATCACCAAGTTCGACCTGTGAGGACCGCTCCCCGATGAACGCCCCCCTCTCCCTGCTGGTGCCGCTCGCCGCCGCTCTGGCCAGCGTGCTGGTCGTGCTGGTCGCGTGCTACGGCCTGTACCTGATGATGTCGCAGACCCGGGTGCGGGTGGACGACCCGGCCGCGCGCCCGCCGCGGATACGGTCCGACGACACGTTCGTGCTGCACCGGATCACCGAGGCGATCGGACGGCCGTTCGCCCGCTCGCTGCACGCGTCGCTGAGCCAGCGCCGCCTGATCTCCGTCTCCGAGCGCATCGAGGCGGCGGGGAGGCCGGAGGGGCTGACCCTGGAGCGCTACCTGCGGCGCAAGGTCGGCGAGGTGGCGCTGTACGGCACCCTGGGCCTGCTCATGTTCGCCTCGGGGAACCCGCTGGTCGGGTTGGTGGTGCTGGCCTTCACGGGGCTGACCGACCTGAGCCTGTACGTGCAGGGCCAGGAGCGCGGCGACAAGGTGCAGTCGCAGCTTCCGGACTTCCTGGACGTGCTGGCGGTGACCGTGAGCGCGGGGATGTCGTTCCGGGCGGCGGTGGCCCGGGTGGCGGAGTCGATGCCGGGAGTGCTCGCCGACGAGTTCGCGCTGGCCCTACAGCAGATGGAGCTGGGCACCTCGCGGCGGGAGGCGTTCGAGATGCTGCGCCGACGCAACCGCAACGAGTCGTTGAGCAAGTTCGTGACCGCGATCCAGCAGGCGGAGGAGCTGGGCGCTCCGCTCAGCGACACCCTGGTCGCCATCAGCCAGGACATGCGGCGCGCCGACGCCCAGTACATGCGCCGCAAGGCCCAGCGGATGAACCCCCGGGTGACGATGGTGACCGCGGTGACCCTGCTCCCGGGCCTGCTCATCCTCATCGTCGGGTCGATGTTCCTGGGCACAGAGGTCAACCTCGGCCTCATCCTGGGCGGCTGACCAGGGCGGCCCCCGGGGGGCACGGGGAAGGCGCGGGCAGGCCGCCCTCCCCGAGGCGGCCGACGGCCGCGGGGCGCGGCGGAGGTTCCCCGCGGACCCCGGAGGCCGCCGGTTCCGCCGGGCTCTAGGCCGGACCGGTGGGCGGGAACGGGATCTCGGCCAGGGCCGGGATCAGCTGGGCCTCCTCGTAGTCCAGGTGGGCCTCCAGTTCCCGGGCCATCCGGTCCAGCTCCGCGCGGAAGCGCTCGGGGTCGGCCGTGGACAGGTCCGAGATGAGCGCCTCCAGCTCACCGCGGACGCGGTCCACGGTGCGGTGCTCCTCCGACAAGCGCCGCAGCGCCTCCTCCAGGTGAGGGGCCTGTCGGCCCAGCGCCGGGAAGACACCGGACTCCTCACTGGTGTGGTGGAAGTGCAGGGACTCGCAGAAGGCCAGACAGTGCTGGCGCAACTGGAGGCTGAGCCCCAGCGTTGGCGGGCCGTCCCCGTCCGCAACGGCGGCGCGCTCGGCGAGGTGGGCCTCGGCCTCGGTGCGCACGTGCGCGAGCTGGCCGCGCAGCCAGGCGTGGATCTCCACGAGCTTGTCGGCGAGGTTGGCGACCTCGGCGGGTCCGTCCGCGTGGACGCGGTCCAGGGCGACCACCGGCAGGACCCGCTCGGTTCCGTCCTGGTAGTCGGCGTATCCGGAGTCCGCTCGGACGAACTCGGCGAACAGGCGGTCGCGTTCGGCGCCCTCGGCGGGGACGGCGACGGCGTCGAACGTCTCGGTGCCCAGTTCCACGCGCACCACGGGGTGGGCGAGGACGTTGCGGTACCAGTCGGGGTGGCGGTCCGAACCGCCCGCGGAACCGACGACGAGTACGCGGCCGTCGACGCGGACGAAACCGAGCGGGGTGGTGTGCTCGCGGCCGGAGCGGGCCCCGACGGTGGTGAGCAGCAGGAGGTCGCCGCCCTCGAACATGCCGCCGACGCGGCCCCCGTTGGCGCGGAACTCCGCCACGACGGGGGCGTTGAAGTCGCTGACGCGGGGTTCGGCGGTCCGGACGTGCGGGTTTTCGGTCACAGGTCTCCTTCGGGATGGTGGTCATGGGCGCGACCGACCCCGAAGGCACCCTCGGCGGCCCGGGCGCGTGGGCGCACGGGCGGCGGGTGTACGTGACAGGGGACCCGGGCGTGGCCGGGCCGGAAGAGGACTCCGGGGAGGTCGCGAGGGGTCTGGGCGCGTTCGGGCGCGGCTGGGGCCGACGCCGTCGGAACGGCTAGACGCGGTCCGCGGTGTGTGTGCTCACAGTGCGCTCCCCGGATGTCGAGGTGCCTCCATACCTACCGACCTGCCCACTGCTCTGTGGTCGGTGGCACGCGGCACGGAGGCGAACCTACACCATCGGGCGGAGAAGCGCCACAGGTGAGCGGGGGCCGCCCTCGTCGCGCCGTGGCGCGGGTCTTCGGGGAGCGGAGCCTGAGGTCGCCGGAGATCCCCCGGCAGGTCCGGGAAGCGGGACCCGGGGACCGTCCCGCTGTCCCGCGCCGGGTTCCGGCGCGGCGCGCGGAGTCCTCGGCCCCGGCCAGGCGTGCGCGACCCCGCCCCCGGTCGAACGCGCGGGTACGGGGGCGGAGTACGGTCACCGGTCGCAGCCCGCGCGGGAGTCCACCGGTCACCGTACCGACCGGTTCCCCTGCTCAGTCGCCGACGGGCGCGGGAGCGGCGGGCCGGACCCGTCCGGGATCGGGGACGCCCAGGTCGGGGGTTCCACCGAGTTCCACGAACGTGTACCGCGTGTACCACCGCTCCGGTCCGGGGGCGGCGGGGTCCAGGAACGGGACCGGAACCCCCTCCGGCACCGGGCGTCCGTTGAGCGGTCCTCCCCCGGCGCCCTCCGTCGCGAAGCTCAGCGGGACCCCGTCCTCCGTCGCGACCAGGACGAACGCCGTGGCGGTCTCCCCCGGGCCTCCCCCGGCGGGGAACGCGCACTGACTGGACTGCGGGCCCATGGTTGCGTAGACCTGTACCGACCGTACGTTCCCAGGCATACCCGGTATCGGGTCGGCCCACGAGCCTTCCGGGACGCGAGTCACACGCCCTGCGCCGGTACCGGCGCCGAGCGACCGGGAACCGGGCATCGCTCCGCGGCCGGCGGCGGCGCGGACTCCGCGCGCCCGCGGCTATCGGGCGGGGGCGCTCTCCTCGCCGGAACGAGGGGCCGTGGCGTCGCGGCACGCCAGCACCGAATCCAGCAGACCGGGGAAGCGCCCCTCGAGCTCCTCGTCGCGCAGCGAGATGAAGCACCGCGTCCCCTCTGTGCGGTTCTGCACCAGACCGGCGTTGCGCAGGATCTTCAGGTGGTGGCTCAGGGTCGACTGGGCGATGGGCAGGTCGATGTCCTTCCAGGCGCGCTCCCCGTCCATGTCGGCGAGCATCCGCACGATCCGCAGCCGGGTCGGCTCGGCCAGCGCGGCGAGAACCGTGACCAGTTCCACCTCGTGGAGGGCGGGGTGCGCGTGCTCCCTGGGAGCCAAGACGGTCCTCCTCATGCGGCGCCCGGCCGGGACCAGGCGAGATTTGGCTCATGGACAGTCGGAAGTGTACCTTCGTAATTCGATGTTCGTCGAATATCGAACGCGCAGGCCGACCGGGGACACGGACCGATCCCCCCGTCACGGCCTCGCAGCCGGACCCGCCACGCAACAGGGGGAAGAGCCACCATGTCCGACGTCGCGCTGTCGGTGCTCGACCACGCCAGCATCGCCGAGGGGTCCACGCCCGGTGACGCGCTGCGTTCCGCCAGAGAACTCGCCCAGCACGCGGAGCGGCTGGGCTACAAGCGCTTCTGGCTCTCCGAGCACCACAACATGCAGGCCATCGCGAGCGCCGCCACGTCCGTCTCCCTGGGCTTCATCGCCGAGGGGACCTCCACCATCCGGATCGGCGCGGGCGGTGTCATGCTGCCCAACCACTCGCCCCTGGTGATCGCCGAGCAGTTCGGCACGCTGGAGTCGCTCTACCCGGGACGGGTGGACCTCGGCCTGGGCCGCGCGCCGGGCACCGACCCCCGCACGATGATGGCGCTGCGCCGCGACCACAGCGCCTCGGCGACCTTCCCCAACGACGTGCAGGAGCTCCAGGCCTACTTCGAGCCCGCCGAGCCCGGCCAGCCCGTCCGCGCCGTCCCCGGCGAGGGGTTGCGGGTGCCGCTGTGGATCTTGGGGTCCAGCCTCTTCGGCGCCCAACTGGCCGCGCAGCTCGGCCTGCCCTACGCGTTCGCCTCGCACTTCGCCCCGGACGCGCTGCACGAGGCGTTGAAGGCCTACCGGGAGGCCTTCCACCCCTCACAGCAGTCGGGGCAGCCTTACGCCATGGCGGGGGTGAACGCCTTCGTCGCCGACACGGACGAGGAGGCCCAGCACCTGTTCACGACGATGCAGCAGGCGTTCCTCGGCACCCTGCGCGGCGCGCGGGGGCGGCTGCGACCACCGGTGGAGAACCTGGACACCGCATGGCGTCCGGGGGAGAAGGAACGACTGGACCACATGCTTCGTTACTCGTTCGTGGGTTCCCCGGAAACAGTCCGTCGCAAGCTCGATCTGTTCGTCGCTGACACGGGCGTGGACGAGCTGATGGTGTCGTCGATGATCTACGACCAGAAGGCTCGCCTGCGCTCGTTCGAGCTGCTGGCGGAACTGGCCGACCTCAAGCGTCCGGACCAGGGCTGACCCCACCTCCCCGCACAGGGAGACGGTCAAGGGTGGCGGCGCCTGATCTGCGGGCAGGCAGCGGCGCCGCCTTCCCGGTGCGGGAGCGCCGGGCGGGGTTCGCGCAGAACCCCGCCCGGCGCCTGGCTCCGGAGCGCGGTGAGGCTCCGGGCCGGACGGGAGCTTTCGGGCGGAGGGGTTCAGTCGCCTCCGCCGCCGCCACCGTCGCCGCCTCCACCGCCGCCGTCACCGCCTCCCCAACCGCCGCTGGAGCTGCTCCCGCCGGACCCGGCGTCGCCGCCTCCCCAGCCACCGCCGTCACCGTAGTGACCGAAGTCACCGCCCCACCCCTCGGCGCCGACCGAACGGTCGTCGGCACCACCCGGCTCCTGGCACAGCTCGGCGAACAGGCACAGGCTCTCCAGCGTGACGGCTCCGGAGTCCGCGCCGCCCGTGTGGGCGGCGGCGGGAACCGGGTCCTGCTGGACATGCGCGGACCCGTGGCCCGACCCGGCCCTGCTGACCTGCTGGCGGGACGCGGACGCGCGCAGTGAACGAAAGCCCGTGACCGCCGTGTGCCGGACCGCGTGGTCACGGGCCATCGTGCCGGCCGGGGCCGCCCCGGTGGACCCTGCCTCCGGAACGCCGTACCTCCGGCGGGCCAGCTCCAGCACCGCGTTGCCCGCGGGGGTGTTGGGGCTGAGCGTGGGGCCTCCGGTCGCCGCCATGGCCACCTGGGCGGCGACCAGGGCGGCCAGCGCGCCGAGCCCCGCGACCAGGAGGCCGAGCGCGACGGTGCCCGGCTCCACCAGGAAGAGCACGGCCGCGCCGGCGGCGGCCAGGATCGCGACGGACCCCATCCGCCGGATCGTCCTGGGGGTCCTCTCGCGGCGGCGCAGCGCCCGGCGCAACTGCGGGGAGTCGACGATCAGGTCGGACTCGGCCAGACCGGCGCGCAGCTTCTCCACACCCCGGCCCGCGACGATCCGTCGCAGCATCTCCAGGGCGCTGACGCCGACGCGTTTGCGGAAGACCTTCACCAACTCCCGGCGGACGCCGTCCCTCTCGTGCGTGTAGGGACGGGAGGGGCCAACGAGGGTGAAGAGCCCGCCGGCGGACTGCTGGCGGATGCGACCGCTCAGGAAGGCGTCCATGACCGCGGTCTCCCCGACGCGGACCGGGCCTCCCGCGAGCAGGGCCAGTTCGTTCGGTTCGAGCCCGTCCGGGTCGGGCGGGGGCTGGTCGGTGGGTGCGGGACGGCGGAGCGCCGCTCTGAGGGCGGATCCACCCCTCAGGACAACGGAGAGCGGAACGCCTCCGATCACCAGTCCCGCGATCAGGGATGCCGCCAGGGGAAGGGCCGGGCTGGGGTCCAAACCGCCACCTCTCGTCTTC
>NZ_LEKI01000174.1:0-11867 GCF_001029525.1 Nocardiopsis sp. RV163
GGGCGGGGGCACGGGGTCCTCCGCCGGAGGGGGGCAGGGGGAGGAAAGGGGCACACTCATGAATATCACCGGTCCCGGTCCGGCCGCCCCGCTCGGGGCGGCCGGTGGCGGTCACGGCAGCGGCACCCTCACCTGTTGGATACGGCCGTCGCCCAGGTGCAGGTAGGCGGTGCCGGGGGTGAGGCGGGGACTGGACACGCCCTTGGGCAGGCGCATGCCCAGCACCTCGCCGTCGCTCTGTGCCTGCGGCGAGAGCAGGGCTCCCACGCGGTTGCGCTTGAGGTGGACGTGCCACCCGTTGAAACCGCCTTGGAGGGCCTCGTTGGTTCCCGCGGCGACGATGCCCCACCCGGCGCCGACCATGCCGCGGGCGATACGGGTGAACTCCCTGCCGAGGTCGCTCTGGAGGAGGAGTTCGGCGTCGTCGATCATCACCACGGCGGTCTCGCCCTGGAACCGGCCCAGCGCCTCGTGCAGTTGGGAGAGCTTCGGCTCGGCCGCGTCCAGGACCCCCTGGACCCCCGGCTGGTGCCGCAGGTCAGCCAGCCGCGAGGAGCGCGGGGTGACCAGCAGGAGCTCGGTGCCGGCCTCCAGCAGCGACCTGGCCATCGTGGCGAGCATGCTGGAGCGTCCGGACTGGGGCGGCCCGCTCACCAGGAACGTCGGGACGCGCGACAGGTCGGCGCTGACCGCGGTCAGCTCGTTGCCGCCCACGCCCAGCAGCGCGTGCAGCGGACGCGGGCCCCCGGAACGGTACCGGGCCGTGTCGGCGTAGGTGAGCTGGTCGGGCAGGACGTCCACCCGGAACGGGCGCGGCCCGGCTTCCTCCTGCGGCCGCCGGGACACGAAGTCGGCGATACGGGCCAGTTCGGCACCCTGTACCGAGCCCTGCGGGTCGCGGTTGAGCAGGGCGAGCTGGACCTCCATCGCGTCCCCGGCGCGGAAGGCCCTGCCGTCGGGGACCTCCTCGGGCAGCGAGCGGGCGTTGAGCCCCGCGGCGCTGTAGTCGCCGTTGTCGTTGCAGCGCAGCACCAGCAGCTCCTCGGTGGTGGAGGAGTACTTGGTGCGGGTCAGGAGGCGGTCGCCGGTGGCCACCACGTGCACACCCACGCCCGCGCCGTCGCGCATGAGGGTGGTGACGCCCTCCACCAGGGCGCCGTAGTTGTACTCGCCGAAGGTCTGCTCGAAGGCGTCCACGCGGTCGATGAACAGCACCACGTGGGCGGGGCGCTCGTCCGGTGCCAGCTTGGTGCGCAGCTCCTCCAGGTCGGCGCAGCCGTGCGCGGCGAGCAGCTTCTGGCGCCGGTCCAGCTCCTCGCCGAGGATGCCCAGCAGGCGCACGACCCGCTCCCCCTGCGTGCGCTGGGCCACCGCGCCGCAGTGCGGGAGGCGTTCCATCGGCAGCAGGGCGCCGTTGCCGCAGTCCAGGCCGTACATGTGCACGTCCCCGGGGTGGTGGGCCAGGGCGAGGGAGGCGGAGACGGTGCGCAGCGCCTGGGACCGGCCGGTGCGGCCCGAGCCCATGATGTGCAGGTGTCCCGTCCTGCCCAGGTCGAACACGTACGGGAACTGGCGCTGCTGGGCGGGCACGTCGACCAGTCCCACCGGGGCGGGCTGGATCCGGCCGTGCACGGCCTGCGGGGAACGGCCCCGCAGCAGCTCGGACAGGGTGAGCGCGGTGGGCAGCGCGGGCAGCCACGGGCTGGGCTGGCGGCGGGCGCCCGACCGCTCGGCGGCCTCCTTGACCGCTGCGACCAGGACGGTCAGGTCGGTGGCCTCCACGTCGCCGGTGTCGGCGGGGCCCTGGACGGCCTCGGGCGCGGGCAGTGCGAGGTCCGACCACTTCACGGCGTGCGCGACCGGGTCGGAGGCGTTGGCCGCGGCCACCACCCTGCGCCCGCCCACCCGGCCGGACTGGAAGGGCAGCAGGGAGGCGTGCCCCAGGCGCGCGTAGGCTCGCCCGGGGGTGTCGATGCCGATGTGCGCGGACTCGGCGGCGTCGATGACGTCCCGGCTCTCGGCCTCATCGGTCATCCGCAGGGCGATGCGCAGGTTGGTGTTGGCGCGGATGTCGTTGGTGACAACGCCGCCGGGGCGCTGTGTGGCCAGTACCAGGTGGATGCCCAGGGAGCGGCCCCGCTGGGCGATGTTGACCAGGCCCTTGACGAAGTCGGGCAGCTCGCGGGCCATGGAGGCGAACTCGTCGATGACCAGCATCAGTCGGGGCATCTGCGGCATGCGCGGGTCGCGGTCCAGCAGTTCCAGGTAGTCCTCGATGTCCTTGGCCCCGGCCTTGGCGAGGATGTGCTCGCGTCGGTGCAGTTCGGCGCCCAGCGACACCAGGGCCCGGCTCACGAGGTGGGTGTCCAGGTCGGTGACCATGCCGACGGTGTGCGGCAGTTCCACGCAGTCCTTGAACGCGCTGCCGCCCTTGTAGTCGATCAGCACGAACGACATGGACTCGGGGCGGTTGGCCGCCGCCAGGGAGGCCACGAGGGTCTGGAGCAGTTCGGACTTGCCCGAACCGGTGGTGCCGGCGATGAGGGCGTGCGGGCCGTCCCGGCGCACGTCCACCGAGAACGGGCCGTCCAGGCCCGCGCCGAGCGTGGCGACGGTGCTGCGCCCCCCGGAGGCCCAGTGGGCGGCGATGGCCTCGCCGCTGGGCGGTTCCAGGCCGATGACGTCGAGCAGGCGGGCGCTGCGCGGAAGCGAGCCGCCGCCCTCGCCGACGCTGCTGTCGCGCATGGGCGCAAGGGCGCGGCCCAGCCGGTCGGCCCAGGCAGCGGAGGGCACGTCGGCGCGCACGTCCTCGACGTTGTCGAAGGAGGTGCGGCGCAGGCGCATGCCGTGCGGGGTCGAGCTGACCACGGCCTGGCACTCCTCGGGGAGCAGGCGCTCGTCGGCGTCCAGGCACAGGACGTAGATCCCGGCCTCGGGGCCCTCGCGCAGCAACTGGACGACGCCGGGCAGCGAGCGGATGCGCCGGGCGCCGTCGAGCACCACCACGACCGCGGGCTGGTCGGCGAGGTCGCGCCGGGCCTGCTGGCGGGCCTCCAGGAGCATGAGCAGCTCCGACACCCGGCGGGCGCAGGTGGTGGCGTCGATGCCGATCCGGCCGAGCGAGAGCCGGGGGCGGTCGCCGCGCAGGTGGGGCAGGTAACGGGTCCAGCGCCAGCGGTTGTGGTCGCCCTCCATGGACAGCAGGTACAGGTGCAGTTCGGCGGGGCTGTGCAGGGCGGCGAGCTGGGCGACCAGCCAGCGCTCCAGGGCCTGGGCCCCCTCGCCGCGCCCTGCCACGCCCACGACCCCGTTGTCCTTGACCGACACGCTCACCGGGACGTCGCGCATGTCCCAGGTGACGTCCCGGCGGTGCTCGTCCTTGGTGGGGTCGCTCAGAACCACCTGGGAGGGGATGCTGCCGGTGCCCACGCGCAACTGGGTGAAGTCCTCGTCGATCTGGCGGCGCTCCCAGAGCCGCGCGCGCGGGCCGGTGGCCAGCAGCAGCACGGCGGCGGGGTCGGGGCAGGTGTCGCGGAGCTTGCGCTGCTCGGCGACGAGGGCGTCGCGCGCGTCGCGGGTGACGCGCTCCTTCTTCTCCTCGTACTCGGCGAGCTGCTTGTCGTAGCGCGCCTTGGTGGTGCGCCGCTGCATGATCTGCATGAACAGCACCGAGACGGGGGCGAGCAGGCCGATGAGCAGGTACTGGGGGCGGCCCATGACGAGCGCGCTGCCGACCGCCATGGTGATCGGGATGAGGATCATCATGATCAGCTGGGTGATCGGGCGGTCCGGCGGTTCGGGCGGGGCGGGCAGCTTGAACCTGGTCCTGGTGGGCGCCGGGTGCAGGCGGGGCGGGCGGTTGTAGTCCAGCCCGGTGCCGTCGTCGGAGGCCACCACGGAGGCGTCGGGACGGTGGTTGGGCCACACCTCGAAGAGGGTGCCGCCCAGGGTGAGCTGCTCGCCCTGCGGCCAGACGGTGTCCGGGCCGACCTCGTCGCCCTCCAGGGAGCAGCCCCGGCCCCCGCTCGTGCCCAGGATGGTGGCGGTCCCGTCCGGAGCGACCCGGATCCGCGCCCAGTAGCCCTCGGATTCCACGGCGAGCACGGCGACCTCGTCGTCGCCGACGACGTAGTCGCCGGGGTCGAGGCGGACCACGCGCCCGGCGTCGGGGCCCGAGACCACGCGGACCTCGACCACGCCGGGGGGCTCGCCCTTGACCGGGGCGGGGCCGCCCACGCCGACGAGGGAGCCGTCGAGGAAGCCCGCGTCGGCCAGGGAGGCGGACGGGTCCACGGGCCGGTCGCCCAGGTACAGCGGCACGGTTTGGCCGGGTGCGCGGGGCAGGGTGCGCACCATCGGATCGACGGCCTCGGCGAGCTGGCGCACCGTGGAGCTGGGGTCGGCGTCGACGAGGACGTCCAGGCGCAGCGCGGAGGAAGCCACGGGGCCGCTGCCGTCGGGGCCGTCCACGGCCGGACCGGTGGCTGGGGTCGCTGTGAAGAGGAGGCGCACGGTGGGACTGCTTCCGGGTTCGTCGTCGGGTCGTGGCGGGGACGGCGCGAAGGCGCCGCCCCGCCTTCCGGGTGGTGCCGGGGTCTCCCCCGGGATCAGCCCCTGAGGCCCTCGCCCAGCTTGTCGTCGGTCTCGCTGAAGGTCTCGCCGACGGTCTTGATGTACTTGCCGATGCCTTCGAGGCCCTTGTTCACTCCCTCGAAACCGGTGTTGAACTCCTCGAAGAACGGGCGGAAGTGCTTCTCGGCGGCCGGGGTGCTGTAGCCGTCCGAGATGAGGCCGTCGACCTTGCTCTTGATGCCTTCCAGGCGCTCGGTGAACTCGTTGAACTCCTGGATGAGGGAGGACGAGGTCTCCTCGGTCTTGTCGCTGTCGACGTTGTACACGGGCATGTGTGCCTCCTGCTGGTCTGGTCGGGTGGGTCCTGTCGCTCGTGCCCGGTCGGCGCGGTCGTGGCGGGGGCCTGGACCGTTTCCGCGAGCACCATTGTGGTGGATACGTCATTCTGCGTGGTGGTTCGCCCCGTTCACCACCGGCCGCGGTCCCCTCAGGTGGTCCGCTCGACCTCGCGGAGCCGGAACCGCGCGCTCGCGGTGACGGCGTCGAAGAGGTCCAGGACGTCCTCGACCTGTTGGGAGTTGGGGCTGGTGCAGCTGACCATGACGCGCCTGTCGAGCCCGGGGAGCTCGAAGGCGGTGTGCATGACCACCGACCGGACGACGGCGTCCTCCAGGTCGTGGTCGGCGATGCCGAAGACGCGACCGCACGTCCCCGCGCCGGACTCGGGAAGGTCGACCGCGTCCTTGCGCAGCCAGGTGCCCTCACGCGCGGTGGCGGTGTCCGGGTAGACGTGCTCGATCATCCGGATCGGGTCCATGGCGTGTGCTCCCCTCCCCGCCGGGAAGGCGAACACGCAGACGGTCGCCATGAAGAAGCCGTCGTCGTACTCCTCGAAGACACCCGCCGCCGCCAGCAGGCCCGCTCCGACCACGTCGCTCGTCACCTGGGCGATGTCACCGAACATGTCGTTGAGGGCGTCCAGCTCCTCGGGCCTGTTCCCGTGCATCTCGACGGCCTGGGCGCGCAGCCGGGCGAGGGCGTCCCCGCTGAGGTCGTACTGCGTCCACGTCTCGGGGACGGCGATGTCGAACAGGATGTCGACCTCGGGGACGTCCTCTTCGAACTGGTATGGCATGGAGGTGCCTCTCCTCTGCTGCCTCGGGGTCAGACGGCGACCTGGTTGGGCGGGGGAGCGGGCTCGTCGCCCTCCGTCAGGCTCGCGCCCAGCTTCTCGTCGGCCTCCCGGAAGCTGTCGATGACCGGGGTGATCGCCTGGAGCAGGGCGCCCAGGTCCTCGGCCTGGCGCTCGTAGTTCTTCTTGCAGTCCTCGCCGTAGTCCTTGGCCTTGTCCACGAGGTCGCCGGGGCCGATGTCCTCGGACCTGTCCCCGGGGCTCTCGACGTTCTCGCCCGCGAAGGCGTTCCGGATGCGCCCCAGGGAGCGCTCCATCTCCTCCAGGGCTCCGATGTCGATCCTCACGACACGTGCCATGCGTACTCCCTTCCTCGGTGTGTGCGGTCCGGCTCCTAGAGGAGGTTGACCCTCTCGTCGAGTTCGGCGTCCCTCCTGGCCAGGTCCGCGCTCAGCGCCTCGGCCGCGTCCAGGACCGCGCCCAGCCTCTCCAGGTCCTCCGGGCGTCTCCCGTCCGCACGGGCGGCCTCGATCTCCGCCCTCAGCTCGGGGATCAGCTCGCCTTCGAGGAACGCGGCCTGTCCGCCGATGGCCTCCCTCTCCGCGGCGACGGCGACTTCCTCGTCGAGGTACTCGTTCGTGATCAGGTCGCGGAGGTCGTTGCGGACCGCCTGGTGGCCCATCTCCAGCGGGAAGGCCGACAGGTGCGAGCCCACGCCGTCCGTCGGCAGCGCGGTGGTCCCGGAGATCCGGCCCTCGGCCAGGCCCTTGGGAACGGCGGTGCCCAACTGGACGACGGCCTGGACGACGTCGGTACCCGTGAAGTCGCCGTCGGCGAACTCCTGCCACGCGATCTCCACCCCCAGGCCGCCGAGGACGTTGACGAAGTTCTTGGCGAGCGTCAGGCGCATCTCCTCCAGCATGGCGCCGAAGCTGTTGAGGCTCGGCCGCACGGGGGAGCGGTCCCCGTCCGGGGAGTGCCCGTCCCGCCGGTCACCGGAGGCACCGGCGCCGTCGTCGGTGCGCGCGGGAGCTCCGTCACCGTCGGTCCGCGCACCCGGGGCGCCGTCGGTGCGGGGCGTACCCGCGACGCCGCCGTCGTCGGCGCGGGCGCCGGGAACGTCCACCCGGTGCTGCGCGCCCTCGGGAGTGGTCACCCGGACGTGGTCGTCGGTGACGCGCAGGTCGGGGCGGCCGTCGCCGCCGTCCACCCGGACCCCTCCCCGGCCGTCCCGGACCGTGCTGCCGTTGCCGTCGGTGACCGTGGTCCGGCCCGAGCGCGTCTGGGTCCCCTCGATGTCCCCCGTTCGGAAGCTGACCTCGTCGGCCCCGCGGAACGGGGACGGAAGCCGGCCCGGCTCCGGTCGCACGCTGACGCCCTGGTCGGGTCGGGTGTGTCCGGTCATGCCGCCTTCGGAGTCCGTGGACACGCGCCAGCTCGGCGCGACCCTGCCCGCGTCCCCGGCGGTCTCGCCCATCCGCAGCGGGGGGTTGCCCGGGCTGTCCGGGGAGGGCCCGCGCACGTCGGTGCCACGGGGACCGACGCCGACGGTGCGGTCGCCGTCGCGGACGGTGCGGTCCGCGTCGCGGGGCACGTCCACCCGGAGCCCGTCCGCGCGCGTGTGGACGGTGACCCCGTCGTCGGTGGTAACGCGGCCTCCCGCGCCCGAGTGCTCGGCCACCGGCCCGTACGGGGGCGCCGCGTGCGTGGTCTCCCCCCTCCCCAGGCCGGGCGAGGTCCCCGGCCGGGCGTCCGTCCGCGTCGTTCCGTCGGACACGTGGGCGCCGTCGGCGGAGCTGCGGGCGTGGACGCCGTCGGGCCCGCCCGCCACCACGCGCCCGGGGCCGCCGGGCCCCTCGGGTCCGGACGCGACCCAGTGGTCGCCGCTCCTCATCGCGGTGGAACCGTCGGGTTCGCGGACGGTCTGGAGCCGGTCTCCCCGGGCGTCCGGGGGCGTGCTCACCGAGGACTGGCCGTCGCGTGAGGTGGTCACGGTCCAGCCCTGGGGGGTGTCCACCCGCAGCGCGGGGTCCGAGCCCTGGACCAGGGTCACCCTGGTGCCGCCCGTGAGCACGCTGGGCCGGCCCGTCGCGGGATCGGTGCGCAGCGGCGGGTAGGCGCCGTGGGGGCGGCCGTCGGTGCCGTAGGAGCGCGTGGCCCCGTCGGTTCCGCGCACCTCCACGACGGTCCGGCCGTCCCGTTCGGTGATCCCGACGGTGGTGCCGTCCTCGGTGCGCACACGCCCCGGCGCGGTACGGGTGTCCCCGACGGTGACGTGGCCGTTCGCGTCCTGGACGGCCCTCGGGGTCAGCGAGGGGTTGTCCGTCCTGATCTCGGCGCTGCCGTCCGGCCGGACGACCGCCCTGGAGTTGGCGCCCGTGGCGGTGCCCGCACCGTCTCGGCCCTGCCGCAGGTCGACTCCGCGCGCGCCGTCGGCGACCCTGACCTCGTGCTGGTCGGCCCGGATCCGGGTGTCGCCGGATTCAACGGTGGCGCTGTCGGTCCCGCGGTCGTAGCTCTGCGAGGTCGCGCCCCCGGTGTCGAGCCGGTAGCCGTCGGGGCCGATCTCCGTGCTCCGGCCGGTGGCGGGGTCGGTCACCCGGGTGCGCGGCACGGCGGAGGAGCCCTCGTTCCCGGGCCGGGAGATCTCCGGGCCCCCGTTCTCGAACCGCAGGTCGACCGGCCCGTCTCCGCTCCGGGTGATGCGGACGTCGCCGTCGCCGCGGGGCTGCTGGACGGTGAGGCCGTCGCCGGTCCGGATGGTGGAGCCGTCGCCGTCCCGGGAGGCGGTGACGTCGCCGTCCGCGGTGGGGACGCGCACCTCCCCGTCCCGGTAGGAGGCGCCGGGGGCACCGTCCGGTCCGGTCAGGGTGACGCCCCGCGGCTCGTCGTTCCCGCCGCGTGAGGCCGTGACCGACGCGCCGTCCGGCCGGGCCACCCGGAAGCCGTCGTCGGTGCGCCGCACCGAGGTGCCGTTGACGTCCACTCCGTCGCGGGTGACGTCCATGGTGTAGTCGCCGCCGTCCGCCGGATAGCGGTAGGAGACGCTGCGCTCCCCGTCCGGTCCCCGGCCGGTGCGGTACTCGCCGAAGTCACCGGAGGCCACGGTGCGGTCGTCCGCCGCTCCCGTGCCGTCGTGCGCGGCGGCGGGAACGCCGTTGTCGGGTCCGACCGGGGTGTCTTCCGCCCGCGGTCCCGTGGGCGCTGAGGCCCCCTCGTCCCGGCCCGTCCGACCGGAGGCGGCCGGGGGCTCCTCGCCGGGCCGTCCCGCAGCGGGGGTGTCGTTCCGGTGCGGCACGCGGTCGTCGACCGTCGGCTCCCCGGGCTGGCCCGGGCGCTGGGAGGGCAGGCGTACGCCCTCGCCCGCGACGTTGGCCCCGCCCGTGGAACCCCCGTACCCGCCCTCGAAGCGCTGGCCCTCGGGACCGGGACCGGGACCGGGACCGCCGCCCGTCGCTTCCGCTGTGGCGGAGGAGGTCGTACCGCCCTGCGGGGAGGCGTGCGGGCCGTCCCCCGAGGAGCGGGAGGGGTCGGTGGCTCCGGGAGCGCCGCCCGCGTCGGCGGTCGCGGGAGCACCGCCGGTGCCAGGACCGGACGGGGCGACGGCCGGTTCCGGAGCGCCCGAGGTGCCACCCGTGTCCGAAGTGACCGCAGGGGCGGCCGGTTCCGGAGTGCCCGGGGTGCCACCCGCGTCGGCCGTCGCGGGGGCACCGCCGGTGCCAGGACCGGACGGGGCGACGGCCGGTTCCGGAGCGCCCGGGGTGCCACCCGTGTCCGAAGTGACCGCAGGGGCGGCCGGTTCCGGAGTGCCCGAGGTGCCACCCGCGTCGGCCGTCGCGGGAGCACCGCCGGTGCCAGGACCGGACGGGGCGACGGCCAGTTCCGGAGCGCCCGGGGTGCCACCCGTGTCCGAAGTGACCGCAGGGGCGGCCGGTTCCGGAGCGCCCGAGGTGCCACCCGTGTCCGAAGTGACCGCAGGGGCGGCCGGCTCCGGGGACGCGCCGTCGCCGGCCGTGGGCGCGGGATCGGCCCCCGGAGCGGGACCGGAGCCGCCGCCCGAACCGTCGGAGCCGCCCAGGAAGGACGGCAGCGATCCGTGGTCGTGGGCGGCGCCGACAGCGGCACCGGGCACGTTGGTCGCGGCGGCGCTGGCGAGTTCGTACCCGAGGTCGATGTCCTCCCAGGAGGTACCGGCGGCCATCTGCACGGCGATCGAGGAGCCCATGCCGACGGCGGTGTCCCGGGCGCCGGTGGTGATGGTCGTGGAGATGACCGGGTGGTCCCGGCTGACGCGGCCCACCGTCGACGTGACGGTCCGGACGGCACGGTTGCCGCCCACCGCGCCCCGTACCCCGCTGGTGGCGCCCCGTACCGCCGAGGAGGCGCTGCGCACTCCCGAGGAGATGCTTCCGGTCACGCGCGGAGCCGCGGCGGTCAGACCACGCGTCACCGCGCGTCCGCCGCGCAGGAGCACGCCGCCGGGGACGAGGGAGATCAGGTCCAGGCCGAGGGTGGTGACCGTCTCCATGTTGAAACCGAGCTTGCCCTCACGGTGGAGGGTGGACGCGCTGATCGCGAGCGCCCCGAGGGCCAGGGCGATGCCCAGGCCCGGGATGAAGATGGCGGCGATACCGCCGACCACGAGGATCGCCGCGTAGATGAGGGGGTTCTCCTCGACCCACGTGACGATCGCGTCGAGCCATCCCCACAGTTCGTTCGGGTCGCCCTGCTTGGCCTCCTCCAGGGCGTTCTTGCAGGTGCCGACGGCGTCGTCCATGTCAGCGAGCACCGTCCGGAGGCGCGTGACGTAGGCGTCGCGGACGGGGTCGTCACCGTCCGTCTCCCGCTTCCACTCCTCGGGGTCCTCCAGGGCGAGGTAGGCCTGTTCGGCCTCGAAGACGATGATCCCGCTCTGCTCGCGGGCCGTCTCCAGCGCGCCCGTCCAGGTTTCGAGGGCCTTGTAGCCCTTCTCGTAGGCGTTGTGGGCCTTGTCCAGGTACTTGGGCAGTTCCTCGATGAGTTCCTTGAGGGCGTCGACGGTGCTGCCCTCGCCCAGTTGCCCCTTGTCCAGCCTGCGGAGGTCGGCGGCGGCCTGCTCGGCGGCGTCCGCCAGCCCCTCGTAGAACGTCTTGAGCGAACGTACGTCGTAGGCGGACCACGGAACCGGGTCCCCCTCCCGGTCGAGGAGGTCCCACCTGTGGTGAGTGCGCGGTTGCTTGGCCACGTCCCGTATCGCTCGCTTTCCAGGTCGCAGAACGGCGCGGTTCAGGCGATCTCACACCTGCCACGGGGTTGGGGAGGGGACTGTGCGGGCCCGGGGCCGGGGGCGCTCGGAGAGTCCGACATCATAGAGTGCCACGCCCACGGGTGAACAGATGCCCCAGGGGCACGCAAAGTTCTCCCGAACCTCGTAGGGTTTGCCTTCGCCCGTCCCTGACGGTGCCCGCCGCCCCGCGGAACCGGCCCCGGGCCCGGCGACGCCGGTCCGCGCGGCCCGGAAGGCGTTCCCCAGCAGCGAAGACAGCCACAGGAGAGAGCGAGTGACCCTGACAGCGGCGGCACGGTCCGGATCTTCGCACGCGCGCTCGGCGCGCGGGGCCATGGCGTTCACGGCGGTCCTCGCCACCTGGTGCGTCGCGTCCGCGGCACCGGCCGCGGCGGACACCGCCACCGGGACCTACGACATCTGTCCCACCGTGTACTACTACGTGGTCCCGGAGGGCTCCCCCGGTCTGGAGGGCATCGCCGACCTCGTCCTGGGCGACCCCGGGCGCGCGGACGAAATCTACGGGTACAACGCGGGCCGCACCCAGGCGGACGGCGGCGCACTGGGCGAGGACCGCCGGGTGCGCCCCGAGTGGCGCCTGGTGGTGCCCTTCGACGCCGGCGGCGAGGGCGTCTACGAGGGCTTGGACCCCCTGTGCGTGGTCTCGGTCGACCAGGCCAACGCACTGGGGCAGGAACCGCCCTCGCCTCCTCCCGCCCCTCCCGCCTACACGCCTCCCCCCGAGGAGGAGCCCTCCGCGGAGACCGCCTCGGGGAACGCCGCGGCGGAGGAGGAGCCGAGCATCGACCCGCGGTTGCTCGCTGCGGGCGCGGCGGGCCTGGTCCTGCTGACCCTCATCACCCTGTTCTGGCAGCCGATCGGCCCAGCACTGGCTGG
>NZ_LEKI01000175.1:0-11726 GCF_001029525.1 Nocardiopsis sp. RV163
GCGCGGCGGGTTTCCCGCGCCGCTACGCCGACTACCTCCCCGGTGACGGCTTCACCGAGCTGAACCAGATCTCCTCGGTCTCCTCGTTCGTGCTGGCGGCCTCGACGCTGATCTTCTTCTGGAACGTCTTCGTGACCGCGCGCAGCGCCCCCCAGGTGGGGGTGGACGACCCGTGGGGCTACGGCTGCTCGCTGGAGTGGGCCACGTCGTGCCCGCCGCCGCGGCACAACTTCACGTCGCTGCCGCGGATCCGCTCCGAGCGTCCCGCCTTCGACCTGAACCACCCGCACGTGGCGGCGCGCGCCCTGGACGACGCCGAACGCGGGGAGGCCGCCCCGAGGCGCTGACCCGCGCGGGCGGGGGCGGGCGATTCGGCCCGCCCCCGCTCAGAGGAGCCGTCGCAGCAGCTTCTGCTTGAGGTCGGTGACGGGCGCGTAGGCGATGCGCATGGTGTCCGCGAACAGCGACTTGTCCAGCACCGACTTGGTGTGCGAGAAGGTGTCCAGGGAGGCCGCGGAGTGGTAGGCGCCCATACCGCTGTCCCCCACTCCGCCGAAGGGCAGGCCGGGGACGGCCAGGTGGGCGACCGGCAGGCCGAAGGCCAGGCCGCCCGAGGAGGTCTCGGTGGTCAGGCGGCGCTTGGTCTCCTCGGAGTCGGTGAAGCCGTACAGTGCCAGCGGCTTGTCGCGCTCGTTGACGAAGGCGATGGCCGCGTCCAGGTCGGGGACCCGAAGGACCGGCAGGACGGGGCCGAAGATCTCCTCCGACATCACCGGGGAGTCGGGGTCCACGTCGCCCAGGACGGTGGGGGCGACGTAGAGGCGGTCGATGTCGTGCTGTCCGCCGGTGACCACGGTGCCGCTGCCCAGCAGGGCGGTGATCCGGGCGAAGTGGCGCTCGTTGACGATGCGCCCGTAGTCGGCGCTGCGCGAGGGGTCCTCCCCGAACATCTCGGTGATGGCGGCGGCCAGCTCGCGCTGGAGCGGTCCGGCGGTGTCGCCGACGGCGAGCACGTAGTCGGGGGCCACACAGGTCTGGCCGGTGTTGGTGAACTTGCCCCAGGCCAGGCGGCGGGCGGTGGTGGCCAGGTCCACGCCGGGTTCGACGACGGCCGGGCTCTTTCCGCCCAGCTCCAGGGTGACCGGGGTCAGGTGCTTGGCGGCGGCGGCCATGACGATGCGGGCCACGACGCCGTTGCCGGTGTAGAAGATGTGGTCGAAGCGCTCGTCCAGCAGGGCGGTGCTCTCGGGGATGCCGCCCTCCACGACCGCGACCGCCTCGGTGTCCAGGTAGCGGGGCAGCAGCTCGGCCAGGGCGGCGGAGGTGGCCGGGGCCAGTTCGCTGGGCTTGACCAGGGCGGCGTTGCCCGCGGCGAGGGCGCCGACCAGGGGCGCCAGGGACAGGTTCACCGGGTAGTTCCACGGGGCGATGATCAGCACGGTGCCCAGCGGCTCGCGCACGCGGCGGGCCCTGGCCGGTGCCAGGGCGACGGGCACCGGCACCCGCTGCGGGCGCAGCCAGGAGGCCAGGTGCCTGAGGGTGTGGTCGATCTCGTTGACCACGAAGCCGATCTCGGTGGTGTGGGACTCGATGGGGCTCTTGCCCAGGTCGGCCCCGAGCGCGCGTTCGAACGCGGTGCGCTCCTCGGTGAGCATGCGGCGCAACGCGCGCAGCTGGGTGCGGCGCCAGGCGACCGGCTTGGTGCGGCCGGAGGCGAAGGCGGCGCGCAGACGGGCGACCACCGGCGGGATCTCGGTGGTCAGGGTGAGCGGCTCGGCGGAGGGAGCGCCTTGGGTCTCGGTCATGGAGCGATACTAAACGAAACGCTTTCGTTTCCCCAGCCCCCCTCGCATAGGATCCGGGACATGACCACCGACCGTCTGCCCGACGCCTCGCGCGCCCCCCGGCGGGGCCGACCGCGCGACGCCTCCCGGGACCGCGCGCTGATGGACGCCACCCTCGCCGAACTCGAACTGCACGGGTACGGCGGCCTGACCACGGCCGCCGTCGCACGGCGGGCCGGTGTCTCCACCGCCACCCTCTACCGCCGCTGGCGCTCCAAGGAGGACCTGGTACTGGGAGCCGCCCGGGACTGGGCGGAGAACCTGGGGCCCGACCTGGACACGGGCGCGCTGCGCTCGGACCTGTCCCGGCTCCTGCACGACAAAGCCTCGGCCCTGGAGGGGTCCTCCGGAAGGCTGCTGCGCTCGGTGCTGGGCGAGGCGGCGCACAACCAGGCGCTCGCCGACGCGCTCTTCGGCGACTTCGTGGTGCCGCTCCAGGACCGGGTGCTGGCGGTGGTGGAGCGCGCCGTCGCGCGCGGGGAGATCCCGCCGGTGGAGGACCCGCTGGTGGTGGCGGAGATGGTGATCGGCCCGATGGTCAGCCACACGTTCCTGGTGCCGCCCGCGCCCGGCGCCTCCCCCGGCCACGACATCGCCGACCGGCTCCTGCCCTACCTGCTGCGCGCCCTGGGGCACCGGGAGGAGGAAGCCCCCGGAGGGCCCCCGGGCGGCCGTACGAGCTGAGACCGTCGGGCCCGTCCTCCCGGATGCTCCCCCGGGAGGGGCCCACAGCTATCCGCAGACACTATGGCGTCCGGAGTGCTGGCAGCGGGTTCGCGGGGGTCCCCGGGTTCCGTTGGTGTCGTCGCAACGGATTGAGCCGCACACTCACCCTTACGACGTAGATTCACATTCTGGGCGGGTGCTCAGCCGGTGCCTTCCGGGCCGGTCCGCGGCGGGAGCGGACCGGCCCTCACCCGTGGAGCCGCGCCACGGGAATGGGCGCGGCTCCCCTGACCGACGTCAGCCCACCGTCGCCGGTTCCCAGGCGCGCTCGACCACGCGCACAAGGCCCCGGTCGGTGATCTTCACGCTCGGGGACACCGCCAGGGTCAGGGTGGACAGGCTCATGAAGGCGTTGCGGTTGTCCCAGCCCCACGCCGCCAGCTCCGCGCGCAGCTCCCGGGCGGCCCGGGCCACCTCGTCGGCGGGCCGCTCCGACATGACCCCACCGACGGGCAGGGCGATCCCGGCGCCCTCGCCGCCCTCGCGGACCAGGCTCATGCCGCCGCCCCAGGACACCACCCGCTCTGCGGCCCCGCGCAGCGCCTCCTCGCTCGTGGCCACGACGGTGAGGTTGTGGCTGTCGTGGGCGTAGGTGGTGGCGAAGGCCCCCGCGCCCAGTTCCTGGCCGGTGACCGGCGCGAACGCCGCCCCTCCCGCCCCGGTGTGGCGCTCGAAGACCGCCACCACCGCGGTCCTGCCCTGCCAGTGCACCACTCCCCCGCGCACGGGCAGCACGACCTCGTCCGGCTCGGTGTAGGTGTCCACCGGGTTCACCCGCAGCGCCCGGAAGGCGTGGTCGCCGTCGGGCAGGTCCACCCGCCAGCGGGCCGCCCGCGCGTCGGGCGCGCTGATGCGCACCGTGTCGCCGAACGGGTGGTCCGGCGCGGTTCCGGGACCGGTGAGCGGGGCGCCGTCGCGGCCCACGACCGCGCCGCCCGCGATCGCGACCACGGGCGTCAACTCGGTGAGCGAGCGCAGCAGGACCAGGTCGGCGCGCTTGCCCGGGGTGACGGTCCCCCGGTCGTCGAGGCCGAGCCTGCGCGCGGGCTGGAGCGTGAGCGCCCGCAGCACCGCCAGCGGCGGCAGTCCGCGTTCGAGGGCCACCGCCCCCACCCGGTCCAGGTGGCCGGTGCTCACGATCGCGTCGACGACGATGTCGTCGGTGACCAGGCAGAAGTCGGGCAGGTGCGGCAACTCCAGCAGCGCCCGCACGACCTCGGGGGTCAGGCACTTCTCCTGGAGCATCAGCAGCATGCCCAGGCGGGCCTTCTCCACCGCCACCTCGGCGGTGTTCTTGCAGTGGTCGGAGTCGATCCCGGCCCACAGGTACTCGCCCAGCTCGGCGCCGGACAGGTTGGGGCAGTGCCCGTCCAGGCGCACGCCCCGGCTGCGGGCGGCGGCGATGATGGCGCCCATCCTGGGGTCGCCGGAGACCACCGCGCGGTAGTCCATCACCTCGCCGAGGGTGGTGACCCCCTCCCAGTCCAGCATCTCGGCGACGTCGTCGGCGTCCAGGCGGGCACCGGCCGTCTCGAAGCCGTCGAGCGCGGGCACGCACGAGGGGACCGCCCAGCGCATGGTCTGCCCGGCGGCCTCTCCCTGCGCGATCATCCAGGCCTGCCCCTCGCGCCCGGCGACGTTGACGATCTCGTGTGCGTCGGCGAGCACGGTCGTGGTGCCGCGCGCGAGCGTGATCCGGGCGAACTCGGTCGGGGCCAGCAGGGAGCTCTCGATGTGCATGTGCGCGTCCACGTACCCGGGCGCGACCACGAGACCGTCGGCGTCGACGGTCTGGCGGGCCTCGACCGGGGTTCCCGGCGGCAGCACAGCGCGGATCGCGTCGCCGACCACGGCGACGTCGGCCCGCCACACCTGGCCGGTGTGGACGGAGACGACGTCTCCGCCGCGGATGAGCAGGTCTGCGGTGAGCATCGGAGTCGGTTCCCCTTCCGGTGCGCGGTCGCGGTTCACGGCGTCCGCGCGCTGTCGTTCGGTTCTGCGGCGTAGCCGGCGATGCCCTCGGTGAGGCGGGCGGCGAAACCGTCGGCGTCCACGGTGCGGGCCACGCGCACGTGGCGTGCGCGGCCGGGGGTGCGCAGGTCGGCCACGAGGGCGCCGCGGGTGAGTTCCCCGGCGCACTCCACCGAGGCGGTGCCCTCCTCCCAGCCGAGCAGCTCGGGGTGGGCGACGGCGGCCACCGCCAGGGCGTCGTGCACCGGCACGGCGGCGACGCCGAAGCGGTCCAGGTAGCGCAGGGCGTAGTCGCGCAGCAGCCCTCCGGCGATCCCGGCGGTACCGGGTAGCGCCGCCAGCTCCTCGGCCCGGCTCAGCGGGTACAGGGCGGCGCGGGTGACGTCCAGGCCCACGATCCGCACGGGCAGGCCCGACTCCAGGACGTAGCGGGCGGCCTCGGGGTCGGCGTGGAAGTTGAACTCCGCCGCCGGGGTGATGTTGCCCTGGGCGAAGGCGGCGCCGCCCATGACGACGATCTCGCGCAGCGCCGGTCCGGCCTGCGGGTGGCGGGCGAGCAGGGCGGCCACGTTGGACAGCGGGCCGATCGCCACCAGGGTCAGCTCACCCGGCGACCCCAGGGCCTGCTCCGCCAGCCAGTCGACCGCGTGGCCGGGGCCCAACGCCCGGGGCGGCGAGGCGGGGACGAGCCCGCCCAGGCCGCCGGCCCCGTGCATGGGTTCGTCGCGCAGGCGCGCGGTCCGGGAGATCGGCCCGGCCAGCCCCGACACCAGCGGCAGGCCGACGGGGGCGCCGGCGAGGTCCAGCACGTGCGCGGCGTTGCGGTCCACGTCGGCGAGGGAGGCGTTCCCGGCGACCGTGGTCACCCCCCGCACCTCCAACTCAGGGGAGGCCAGGGCGAGCAGCAGGGCCAGGGCGTCGTCGACGCCGGGGTCGCAGTCGATCACGACGGGGACGCTCACCGGGCCACCTCCTCGGTGAAGCGGTCCAGCCAGGTGGAGCGCTCCTGCGCGATGAGGGCCAGGTCACCCTGGTGGTAGCCGCTGTCGGACGGGGAGGAGGCGGCCTGCCCCGACACCCGCTCCATGAGCGGGGTGGGGTCGGCCTCCAGCGCCACGGGCTTGTCGTAGAGGGCCCGGGCCATCCCCTCCTGGATCTCGGGGCGCAGCAGGAAGTCGACGAAGGCCAGGGCCCCGGCCTCGTTGGGCGCCCCGTCGACGACCTGGACGGTGTTGGCGGTCATCACCCGGCCCTGTTCTGGCGCGGCGAAGCCGATCGGCTGCCCGGCCTCCACCGAGCCCATGGCGAAGTTGTCCAGGCCGGGGGCCATGGCGATCTCACCGCGTTCGAGCAGGCTGGTGAGCTCGGTGGAGCCGGTGTAGAACTGGAGCGCGTCGGAGCCGATGCGGCCCATCGCCTCGAACCCGGCGTCGGGGTCGGAGGGGCCCGAGCCGAAGTGCTCGCCCGCGGCCAGGACGAACATCGGACCGGCCGAGACCGAGATGTCGGGCAGCACGTACCCCGCCTCGGGCTTGGCCCACAGGTCGTCCCAGGAGTCGGGGGCCTCCTCGACCAGGTCGGTGCGGTAGAGCAGTCCCAGGAGCTGGAAGGTGTAGGCGGGGCCGTACCCGTCCGGGTCAACCGCCCAGGGCTGGACGGCGTCCAGGTTGGATACGTCGGCGGGGTCGACGGGTGCGAACAGCCCCATGTCCTTGCCGATCTGGGCGTAGTAGTCGGAGATGAGCACGACGTCGGTGTCGGGCGTCTCGGCGTTGATCCTGAGCTTGGTGAGCCGCCCGGCGTTGTTGCCGGTGTCCAGGACCACCCGGATCCCGGTCTCGGCCTCGAAGGGGTCGGCCACCACCTCGGTGAACTCCTCGGTGGCGAAGGCGAAGGTGCTCACCACCAGCGTGTCGGGGTCGTCCTCGCGCACCGGTGCGCACGAGGCGCTCACCAGGGCCAGCGCCGCCGTCGCGGCGAGCGCGGCGAGCGTGCGGCGCGGGCGTGCGGTGCGGCTCATCCGGTCTCCTCGGTGAGTTCCACCAGGTGGCGGTGGGGCAGGGCTATACGCACGGGGTCGCCGGGACGCAGGTCGTCGGCAGGGTGCAGGGAGCGCAGGACCGACCCGGGCCCCTCCACGCCGTCGATGCGGGCCTCGACCAGGCAGTTGCTGCCCTGGAAGGTGACCTCGCCGACGGTGCCGTCCAGGCCGGTCTCGCCCTCGCCCTCGCGGGTTCCGGCGGGCAGCAGGCGCACGTGCTCGGGCCGGATGGTGACGGCTCCGCGCCCGGGCACCCGCGGGAAGTTGTCGTAGCCCAGGAACTCGGCGACGAAGCGGTTGGCGGGCGCGGGGAAGACCTCCCGGGGCGCGCCCTGCTGCTCCAGGCGCCCCCCGTTGAGGATGACCATGGTGTCGGACAGCTCCAGCGCCTCGTCCTGGTCGTGGGTGACAAGGACGGCGGTCAGCCCGGTCTCGCGCTGGACCCGCAGCAGTTCGCGGCGCATCTGCACGCGCAGTTGGGCGTCGAGGTTGGACAGCGGCTCGTCCAGCAGCAGCACCGAGGGTCGGATGGCCACGGCGCGGGCCAGGGCCACCCGCTGCTGCTGGCCGCCGGACAGCTCGGCGGGCTTGCGGTCGGCCAGGTGCGCCAGGCCCACCAGGTCCAGCGCCTCACCCGCACGCCTGGCCGCCTCCCGGGCGGCGATCCTGCGGGTGCGCAGCCCGTAGCCGACGTTGTCGCGCAGGGTCATGTGCGGGAAGAGCGCGTAGGACTGGAAGACCATGCCGATGTTGCGCTTCTCCGGCGGGGTGCGGGTGGCGTCCTCGCCCTCCAGCAGGATCCTGCCGGAGGTGGGATGGAGGAACCCGGCGATCATGCGCAGGGTGGTGGTCTTGCCGCAGCCGCTGGGGCCCAGCAGCGTGGTGAACCTGCCGCGCTGCACGGCCAGGTCCAGGTCGGCGACGGCGGCGGGGCCGTCCTTGCCCTTGCGTCCGCCGAAGCGGTGGGTGACGCGGTCGAGTTCGACGACGGGTGTCATGTGGCGTGTCCTTCTTCCCGGTTAGCGGCCGAAGACCTTCGTGAAACCGACCATGCGTTCGGTGGCGAAGGCGACCGCGACGCTGAGCGCCAGGAGCAGCACGCTGACCGCCGCGACCACCGGGTCGAACGAGGACTGGACGTAGTTGAGCATCTCCACCGGCAGCGTGGCCACGCCCGGGCCGGTGAGCAGCAGGGACAGGGGAACGTTGTTCAGGGAGGTGATGAAGGCCAGGATGGTGGCGGACAGGATGCCCGGCGCCATGACCGGCAGGGTCACGGTGAAGAAGGCCCGCACCGGACCGGCGCCCAGCCCCCGGGCGGCCTCCTCCAGGCGCGCGTCGGCCAGCGACAGTGAGGCGCCCACGACGCGGACGGTGTAGGGCAGCAGCAGGACGGTGTGGCCGACGATCAGCGCGCCCAGCGCGGTGACGCGCATGCCCACCATGAGCTGCTGGAACAGGGCCAGGCTCAGGACCAGTTCGGGGACCACGATCGGGGCGAAGAAGAGGTTCTCCATCAGCCTGCGCCCGCGCGGGTCGCCCCGGTGCAGGGCCAGGGTCGCCGGAACGCCCAGGAGCAGGGCGATCGCGGTGGAGGCCAGCGCCACGGCGACGCTGGTGCCGAAGGAGTCGACGAAGGGCCCGTAGTCCAGGGCGGCGGCGAACCAGCGCAGGGACAGGCCCTCGGGCGGGAAGGCCAGGGTGCTCCCGGCGGTGAAGGCGACCCCGACCAGGATCACCACGGGGCCGAGCATGAGGACGAAGGCCGCCGCAGCGAGCAGCGACAGGAAGGGGCGTCTCAGGATCATGAGGTGGTGCTCCCGATCTTGCCGAGCCGGCCGGACAGCGCGCTGACCGCCAGTACCAGCACCGTCATCACCAGGGCGACGGCGCTGGCGGAGGGCCAGTCGAGGCTGACGTTGACCCGGCTGTAGAGCAGGGTGGACAGAAGGCGTTCGCGCGGCCCGCCGAGCAGTTGGGGCGTGGTGAAGGCGGTGACCGCGCCCGCGAAGACGAGCGTGCAGCCCACGAGCACACCGGGCAGGGCGAGCGGGAAGACCACGGTACGGAAGGCCCGGCCGGGCGAGGCGCCCAGGCCGCGGGCGGCGTCCTCCAGGCGGTGGTCCTGCTGGGCGAGGCTGGAGTAGGAGGACAGGATCATCAGCGGCAGGAAGAGCTGGACCAGGCCGAGCACGATGGCGGTCTCGGTGTAGAGCAGTTGGACCCGGCCCGTGCCCAGGGCCTCGCTGATGCCGCTGATGAGGCCGTTGCCGCCCAGGACCATGATCCAGCCGTAGGTGCGCACGACGGTGTTGAGCAGCAGCGGGAAGATCGCCAGGGCCAGGAGGCGGCCGGGCCAGCGGCCGGGGGCCCGCGAGATGAGGTAGGCCACCGGGAAGCCCATGAGCAGGCACAGCGCGGTGGTCACCACGGCGACGCGGACGGTGCGCGCGACCACGGGCAGCAGGTAGGGGTCGGTGAGCAGGCCGCCCGTCTCGCGCGCGACCGTGGCGGGGTCGCCGTCGGGCGGCCAGGCCAGGGTGGCCACGACCGGGTAGCAGAAGGCGAACAGGACCACGGCCAGCCCCGGGACCAGCAGGACCGTGACGGGTGGTCGTGGGAGGCGGCCGCGGCGCGGAGCGGCCGCGTCGGCGGTGGGTGACGGGCGGGGCAATTCCACTCCCGGTCGCTGTCGAGGGGACGGTCTGGGTTGGGCACGGCGCCCGAGCTGCGCGGTTCCGTGTCTGCGCGAGGATTCGTCTGCACGATGCTTGATCTGAACAGCAGCTCATCTGCGGAAACATCTGCAAGCGCTTGCACAAGCGCTTGCACACCGTAACCTGTGTCGGGGACACGAGCCAACCCCCGGGTCGCGAGTGTGACAGGGGGCACCACCGGGTGTGAGGAGCTGCGATGGCGAGTCTGGACGACGTGGCCAGGGAGGCCGGTGTGTCGGCGTCCACCGTTTCGCGGGCCCTGTCGCGGCCGTCCATGGTCTCCGAGCCCACCCTGCTCAGGGTGCGCGCCGCCGCGGAGCGGCTGGGGTTTCGGGCCAACCCGGCCGCACGGGCGCTGACCACGGGCCGCAGCGGTTTCTTCGCCCTGCTCGTCCCCGACCTGGACAACCCCTTCTACTCCACCACCGCCACCGCCGCGCAGGAGCTGGCGGGCAGGAGCGGGCGCCGGGTGATCATCGCCGTCACCGGGGGCGACGCGGCCCGCGAGGCCGAGGTGCTCGGTGAGTTGGAGAGCCAGGTGGACGGTTTCGCGCTCCAGTCACCGGTGGGTTCGGCCGCCGACCTGAAGGAGGCGCACCGGCGCAAGCCGCTGGTGGTGATCAACCGCCGCGTGCCCGGACTGACCTCGTTCACGGTGGACACCCCCGGCGGTCTGGGCACCGTCTACGACCGCCTGGTGGAGCTGGGGCACCGCGACGTCGCCTACCTGGCGGGGCCGCCCAGTTCGTGGATGGACCGGCGCAGGCGTGAGGAGCTGGTGGAGCACGCCGCCCGGTCCCGGCTGCGGGTGCGGGTCTTCGGGCCCGTGCGGCCGGCCTTCGCGGAGGGGGCCGCGGCGGCGCGGGAGATCGTGGACTCGGGCTGCACGGCGATGCTGGTCTACAACAGCCTGTTGCTGCTGGGAGCGATGTTCGAGTTCGGCCGCATGGGGGTGCGGGTGCCCGAGGACATCAGTGTGGCCGCAGCCGATGACATCGCCCTGGCCGACCTGCCGGGGCCGCCGATCTCGGCGGTGCTGGCCCCGGCGGACGAGCTGGGCCGTGCGGCGGTGTCGGCGCTGGTCGAGCTGGTCGACGGGCCCGCGGGAGCCCGCCCACGGGGGCGCAGGCTGCCCACCGAGGTGCGCATCACCGACTCCCTCGCACCGCCGCGCACGACACGCGACTGACCGAAGGCCCGGCTGCCCGGCGTTCACCGGGAAAGCCGGGTGGAAGCGCCCCCGTACGGAATCCTGGGCGGGACGGAGCAGCGTTCGGCGGAAGGTACGGGAGACGACTGTGGACAGATCAGTTCTGGTGACCGGCGGGACCCGGGGCATCGGGCTCGGTATCGCCAAGGGGTTCGCCGAGGCCGGGGACCGGGTGGTGATCGTGGGCCGCGACGAGGCCCGGACGCGCGAGGCGGCCCGGTGCGTCCCGGGGGCGGAGTGGGTGGTCGGCGACGTGGCCGGGGCCGACGACTGCGAACGCGTCGTGGAGGAGGCCGTGCGGCGCACCGGCGGCCTGGACGTGGTCTGCGCCAACGCCGGAATCTTCCCCTCGTCCCCGCTGGTGTCGATGGACCCCGGCGAACTCGACCGGGTCGTGGACACCAACGTCAAGGGCACCGTGCTGACGGTGCGCGCCGCGGTGGAGGCCCTGACGACCTCAGGGCGGGGGCGCGTGGTTATCACCTCCTCCATCACCGGGCCCCTGACCGGATACGCGGGCTGGTCCCACTACGCCGCCACCAAGGCCGCCCAGCTCGGGTTCATGCGCAGCGCCGCTCTGGAGCTCGCGCCCCGGGGCATCACCGTCAACGCGGTGCTGCCCGGGAACGTGCGCACCGAGGGCCTGGAGGAGTTGGGGCCCGACTACCTGGAGCGCATGCGCGCCGCGATCCCGCTGGGACGCATCGGCGAGGTCGAGGACATCGCCGCGGCCTGCCTGTTCCTGGCCGGTCCCGGAGCCTCATTCATCACCGGGCAGACCATCGTGGTCGACGGGGGCCAGGTGCTGCCCGAGGACGGGCAGGCCTTCGGCGTTCTGGAGTGATGGAGGCAAGGTTCAGGTGGAGCAAGGTTCAGGTGGAGCAAGATATCGAGAACCCCGACCTTTACGACGTAGATTCAAAAGAACGCCCGGGCGCGCCGAAGCCCGCTCGCTCGGGCGCTTCGCTCCCCCGGACACGAGGCATGCGCCTCCGGGGGTCAGGCGGATTACCGGCGCCCGCGGATCCCGTCGAGAAAGAAGGCGGTCCTCGCCGGTTCGGGAACCGCCCGGACCGGGCTGCGCTACGGGTTCTTCGGCAGCCTCGCCCTCCTGCTCGCCCCTTGGCAGCGGATCGGGGTGATCGCCCGGCAAGGCGTCCTCAACTGCCGCCCCCGTCGCCCCCTCCGTCACCTCCGTCGCCGCCGCTGCCTCTGCA
>NZ_LEKI01000176.1:0-11612 GCF_001029525.1 Nocardiopsis sp. RV163
TGAGCTGCAAGTATGCCGCTCGCTCAGCGGAGAGCTTCCTCGGGCCCTGTGGTACTCGGTTCTTACGGATCTGGAAGTGCATCGCACCCCTTGAACTGGGGTGTTGCAACCACCACTAGAACCCAAGACCCCCGGGCCGGCCCTGCGCGCAGCGGGCTCACCCCGCGTCGACGGTCTCCCCGCGCCGCGCCTCGCGCGAACGCGCGCGGGCGCGGATACGAAGGAAGGAGACCAGGGCCACGGCGGCCACGAGGACCGCGTAGATCCCGATCGTGATCGGCCCCGCGAAGAGCACCCCCACGTCGCCCTGGCCGATGGCCAGGGCCCGGCGCAGCTCCGTCTCGGCCAGCGGACCGAGGATGACGGCGATGAGCACCGGCGCCACCGGGATCTCGTACCGCCGCATCATGAACCCGAGCAACCCCAGCACGATCAGCAGCCACAGGTCGGTGATGGAGTAGGACGCGGCGTACACGCCCAGCGCCGCGAAACCGGTGATGCCCGCGTACAGGTAGCGCCGCGGGATCAGCAGGAGCTTTGCCCACAGCGGCGCGAAGGGCAGGTTGAGGACGAGCAGCATGACGCTGCCGACGAACAGGCTGGCCAGGAGAGCCCACACCAGGTCGGCGTTGCGCTCGAACAGCAGCGGGCCGGGCTGCATCCCGTACTGCTGGAAGGCGGCCAGCATGATCGCGGCCGTGGCCGAGGTCGGCAGACCCAGTCCCAGCAGCGCGCCCATCGCGGTTCCTGCGGTGGCGCTGGCGGCCGACTCGGGCGCGGCCACGCCCTCGATCGCGCCGTCGCCGAACTCGTCGGGCCGCTTGCCCCGGCGCGCCCGGAGCTGGGAGAGCTTGCGCTCGGTGCCGTAGGCCAGGAAGGTCGGGATCTCCGAGCCGCCCGCCGGGACCGCGCCGAAGGGCAGTCCGAAGCCGAGCCCGCGGATCCACGCCGGGACGGCGCGGCGCAGGTCGCGCCCGCTCAGCCACGGGGTGCCGGTGCCGGTGATGAGCTTGTCGCCCGCGCCCCCGCCCCGGTGCACGCGCGAGACCACGTGCAGTACCTCGCCCAGCGCGAGCAGGCCCACGGTCACCGTCACCACGCTGATCCCCTCGAACAGGGAGGGGACGCCCAGGGTGAAGCGGGCCGCGCCGCTCTGGGCGTCGATGCCCACCATCGCGACGGCCAGGCCGATGGAGAGCGCGATGAGCCCGCGCACCATGGACTGGGCCACCACCGCGGAGGTGGCGACGAAGGCCAGGACCGCCAGCGCCAGGTACTCGGCCGGACCGAAGCGCAGGGCCACATCGATGATCACCTTGGAGAAGAAGGCCACCACCATCGTGGCCACCACCGCGCCGGTGAACGCGCCGATGGCCGACGTGGCCAGGGCCTGGGAGGCCCGGCCCTTGAGCGCCATCTTGTGCCCCTCGATCGCGGTGGCGATCGCGGAGCTGTTGCCGGGCGTGTTCATCAGGATCGACGTGGTCGAGTCGCCGAACAGGCCGCCGTAGTACACGGCGGTGAACATGATGAAGGCACCGGTGGGGTCCAGCTTGAAAGTGACGGGCAGCAGCAGGGCGACGGCCATGGCCGAGCCCAGGCCGGGCAGCACGCCCACGGCGGTGCCCAGCAGCACGCCCACGAACGCCCACAGCAGGTTCTCGGGGGAGAGGGCGGCGGCGAACCCGCCGCCGAGCAGACTCAGGGTCTCCACTTACAGCACCCCTCCCAGGATTCCGGCGGGCAGGTTGAGGCCGAGCCCGCCGACGAAGGCGAGCTGGACCACGGACGAGTAGGCCAGCGCGACGGCGGCCTCGAACAGCGGGCGCCTGCCGCCGAAGGCCAAGGTCACGCCGTAGAACAGCAGCGCGCCGGACAGCAGCCAGCCCACCGGCTGCAACAGCAGGGCGAAGAGCACCACCGCGCCGAGCACGGTGCCCACGGCGCGCCAGTCGCTGTGGGCGGCCGGGGCGCCCGCGGCAGGGCCGAGCCCCCCGACGAGGTCGCCGACCACGCCCGCGTCGCCGCCGGGGTGGTCGGCCCCTTCCGGTTCGGGCGCCGCGGGGCGCAGGGCCACCTGGACGACCAGGGCCGCGCCGAGGGCGAGCATCAGTACCGCGACGATCGCGGGGAAGAGCTGGGGGCCCGGGGAAGCCGAGTTGTCGGGCACGTGCATGGTGAGCGTCTGCACGCCCACGAACACGCCGATGCCGATGGTGAGCAGGCCGACGAAGATCTCGCTGCGCCCCCTCCACCAGGTGCGCCGCTCCTCCGGCGGCCGCGCGCCGGGTTCGCCCGGGGCGGTGGATGTGCTGTGCTGGCTCATGAGAGTCCCAGGTCCTCGGTGACGTCGGTGATGCGTTCGATCTCGGCCGCGAGGAACTCCTCGAACTCGGGGCCGCTCTGGAAGGTGTCGTCCCAGCGGTTGCGCTGGAGGGTGTCGCGCCATTCGTCGGTGCGCACCATCTCCTCCACGATCGCGGTGAGTTCCGCCCGCTCGGCCCCGGTGATGCCGGGCGGGGCCATGAACCCGCGCCAGTTGGGCAGCACCGCGTCCACGCCCTGCTCGGGCAGGGTGGGGGCGTCGATGCCCTCGACGCGCTCGTGGGCCGAGACCCCCAGGACGCGGATGTTGCCCGCCTCCACCTGGTCGCTGAACTCGTTGTAGCCCGAGACGCCGACGTCGAGGCTGCCCGAGAGCAGCGAGGTGAGCGCCTGCGCGCCGCCCGCGAAGGGGATGTAGTTGACGGCCTGGGGTTCCACGCCCTGCGACTGGGCGGCCAGCCCCGCCAGGAGGTGGTCGGTGCCGCCCAGGGAGCCGCCGCCGACCGCGACCGCGCCCGGGTCCTCCCGCCAGGCCTCGACGAGGTCGCCCATGTCCTGCAGCGGGGAGTCGGCGGGGACCACGAAGACCTCGTAGTCGTCGGCGACGCGGGCGATGGGCACCACGTCCTCCAGGGTCTGGGCCGAGTCGTTGACGATGATGCCGCCGATCATCACGGTGCCCGTGGTCATCAGCGTCGTTGCGCTGCCCTCGCGGCGCACCGTCTGCGCCAGGCCGATGGTCCCTCCCGCGCCGGGGAGGTTGAGGACCTGGGTGTTGTCGACGATGTCGTTCACGCGCAGGGAGTGCTGCGCCTCGCGCGCCACCAGGTCCCAGCCGCCGCCGGGGTCGGCGGGGACGACGATGTCGATCCTGGCGCGGGCCTCCGACGCGTTCGTGTCGGACAGCGCGGCGTTCGTCGCGGCGGCGCCCACCAGGAGCGCGGTGGCCACGGCCCCCGACGCGCGGAGGATCCGCTGTCTGTTCATCCTTCACTCCCTTTCGGCCCGCTGGTCCACTAGGTGGTCCAACGGGACCGTTTCGTGGTCTGGGAAATCATGCGAGCCCCCGTGATCACTGTCAATGGCGATTCGAAACCTTTTGTTAACGAGTGTGTTGCGGCGCACAGTCCCGTATCGGTCTTCCTGTCTGCCCAGCCCATGCCGGGTTCCGTCAGTGGAAGCGCTCTTCGGGGAGGGGGTGGCCGTGCGCCGAGGGGTTGCGCTACGCTGACGGCGCGATTCCACTTGATGGTCTCCGCGAACCACCTAGTGGACCAAACGGAAGGGGGAGGGATGCCTGACGGCGACTCCGGCGGCACCGTGCGCAGCGTCGCGCGAGCCCTGGACCTGCTCGACCTGTTCGACGAGAGGAACCAGCGCTACTCCACACGCGAACTGGTGGAGCGCACAGGCCTGGCCAAGACCACGGTCCTGCGGCTGGTCGCGACCCTGGAGCGGCGCGGTCTGCTGTGGACGGCCCCCGACGGCCGCGTGGGTGTCGGCCCCAGCCTCCTGCGCTGGTCGCGCCTGGCGCACGCCGTCTGGCAGGTGCCCGAGGCCGTCCGGTCCGTCATGCGCGAACTCGTCGCCGACACCGCCGAGACCGTCAACCTCTACGTCCGCGCCGACGCCACCCGCGTGTGCGTGGCCAAGGAGGAGGGCCCCCAACGGCTGCGCCACGTCGTCAACGTCGGCGACGAGATGGTCCTGTGGGGCGGGGGCGCCAGCAAGGTGCTGCTCATCGGCGCGGGGGAGTCCCTGCTGCTGCGCGTGGCCGCCGCCTCGCCCCACGGTCCCGGGCACGTCAGCCGCCTGCGCGAGGAGGTGGAGCTGGCCCGCGCACGAGGCTTCGCCGTCAGCCACGGCGAACGCGAGCGGGGCGCCTCCGGCGTGGCCGCGCCCGTCTACGGACCCGCCGGCGGGGTTCCGGTCGCCGCGCTGGCCGTGGGCGGACCCACCGCCCGCTTCACCGACGCGGCCGTGGAGGGCTTCACCACGGCGGTGGTCGACGCCGCCCGCCGCATCACCGACATCGGGCTCGACCCCTCGGGAGGGATCGCGGGACCCGGAACACAGGAGAGACGTTGACCGACACCGACACCGACACCAGCTCCGAGGCCGGGGAGAGGACCCTGCCGCTGGCGGGGGTGCGCGTCCTGGACATGACCAACGTCCTGGCCGGACCCTACGCGGGTTACCAGCTCGCGCTCATGGGCGCCGACGTGGTCAAGGTCGAGGTCCCCGGCTCCGGTGACCTGGCCCGCCAGCTCGGCGCCTCGGCGGAGCTGAACGGACGCGGGCTGGGCGCGTCGTTCCTGGCCCAGAACGCGGGCAAGCGCTCCCTGACACTGGACCTGAAGACCCCCGGCGGCCGGGAGACCATGACCCGCCTGGTGCGCCGCTCCGACGTGCTGCTGGAGAACTTCCGGCCGGGTGTGCTGGAGCGCCTGGGCTTCGGCTGGAAGGACCTGAGCGCGATCAACCCCGGCCTGGTCTACTGCGCGGTCTCGGGGTTCGGCTCCGACGGTCCCCTGAGCGGACGCCCCGCCTACGACCAGATCATCCAGGGCCTGTCGGGGATGATGAGCACCACCGGCACGCCCGGCACCGGCCCCCTGCGGGCGGGCTTCCCCATCGCCGACGTCCTGGGCGGCCTCGCCGCCGCCTTCGCGATCAGCACCGCCCTGGTCAAGAGGGAACGCACCGGCCGGGGGAGCAGCGTGGACGTGTCCATGCTGGAGACCGCGATCACCGCGATGGGCTGGGGCGTGTCCAACTACCTCTCCGCGGGTGTGGAGCCGGTTCCCATCGGCAACGAGAACGCCACGGCGGCCCCCTCCGGCGCCTTCGCCACCGCCGAAGGCGCGCTCAACATCGCCGCCAACAAGCAGGAGCAGTTCGAGGCGCTGTGCGCGGTCGTGGGCGCGCCCGAACTGGCGCGCGACCCCCGCTTCGCCCAGCGCGAGGACCGCAAGGCCCACCGCGAGGCCCTGCGCGAGGCGCTGGAGGAACACCTGGGCGCCCGGCCCGCACTGGAGTGGGAGGGGGAGCTGGCCCGGGCCGGGGTCCCCGCCGCCCGCGTGCTGACCGTGGCCCAGGCGCTGGAACTGGACCAGGTGGCCCACCGCGGGCTGGTGCACACGCTGCCCTTCCCCGGCGGTGGGGACCGCGAGCTGCGTGTACTCGGCAGCGGCGTCCGCGTGGACGGCGCGCCCCTGGGTCCGCGCACGGCGCCGCCCCTGCTGGGAGAGCACACCGGGCAGGTGCTGCGCGAGACGGGGTTCAGCGACCAGGAGATCGACGCACTGCGCGAGGAGGGAGCGGTATGAGCGCTTCGGAGGCGCCTTCCATGACCCACGAGGAGATCGGCCGCTGGTGGCGGACCGGGCTGATCCGGATCGCCCCCGGCGAGATCGAACCGGGCGGCTACCCGGTGCAGGAGCTGATCGGCCGGGTCTCCTTCGTGGACACCGTCTGGCTCATGCTGCGCGGCGAGCTGCCCGACCCGCGCCGCTCCCGCCTGCTGGAGGCCGCCCTGGTCTCCGCCGTGGACCACGGCCCCCAGGCGCCCTCCATCGCCGCCGCCCGGATGGCCGCGAGCTGCGGCGTGGGCCTGAACAACGCCGTCGCCACCGGCGTCAACCTGCTCGGGGACGTGCACGGCGGCGCGGGCCAGCAGTGCGTCGCCCTCCTGGAGGAGATGGCCGAGCGCGTCGCCGGGGGGACCCCGGTGGGACGGGTGGCCGAGGAGGTGGTCGCCGAGTACCGCGGGCGCGGTGCGTACGTGCCCGGCTTCGGCCACCGCTTCCACCCGCGCGACCCGCGCCGCGACCCGCTCCTGGGCCTGGTGCGCGATGCGGTCGGGGACGGACTCGTCCCCGGGGGACCGCTGGAGGCCGCCCTGGCGCTGGAGGAGGAGCTGGCCACGGGGCGCGGACGCCCCGTGCCGATGAACATCGACGCCGCCACCGCGGTCGTCTACGCCTCGCTGGGCTTCCCCTCGGAGCTGGCCCGGGGGCTGTTCGTCCTCTCCCGCTCCGTGGGCATCCTCGCCCACGCCTGGGAGGAGCACCAGGGAGGGGCGCGCATCAAGGGGCCCCTGCCCAGGGCGGTGCTGGCGGGCTACGACGGCCCCGCGACCCGCCACCTCGCCGCCGACGACCCGCGGCTCTCCCCGGCCCCCGGTCGGGACTGAGCGCGCAGAGTCTCCCGACGGCGGGCACCGGTACTTCCGTCCGGTCCGGTGCCCGCTGCCTCCGGACGCGCGGGCGTGCCGCCGCGCGGTTCCGGGGCGCTCGCCCGAGGCCCCGGCCCTAACGTGTGGTCGGCTCCGTCTCGGAGGGGTTCTCCTTCCCGGAGGGGCCGTCTTCGCGGTCCCCGGCGCTGGGAGGGCGCAGCGCGCCCGCCTTGGCGGCCACCACCAGTATCAGCGCTATGGGCAGCAGCAGCCCCCAGGACAGTCCCGCCCGCTCGGCGAGCGCTCCGATGCCCGGCGGGCCGAGGAGGGGGCCGCAGTAGCCGAAGGCGGAGACCGTGCACAGGTGCCGTCCGGCGTTGGCCGGTTCGTGGTCGGCCGTGGCCGTGAACACCTGGGGCATCACGCACGAAAGCCCGATCCCCATCAGCGCGAACCCGACCGGTGCCGTCACCGCGTGGGGTACCGCGACGGCAAGCCCCAGGCCGCACGCGGCCAGCAGGCTTCCGGACCTCACCAGCGTCACGGGGCCGAGCAACTGTGTCATGCGGTCGCCGAACAGCCTGCCCAGCGTCATGGCGACGGTGAAGGCGGCGAAGGTCCCGGCCGCTGCCGTTTCGGAGCCGCCGAGGATCTCGCGGGTGAAGAGCGCGCTCCAGTCCTGTGCCGCTCCCTCGGCGAGCATGCATGACATCGCCAGGGTGCCCAGCAGCACGACCCGGCGGGAGGGGAGCCGGGGTCTGCGCTTCGGGCGCTCCCCGCTCCTCGGGGCGCGCGGGTGCGCCGGCATCAGAGAGGTCAGGACCGGGTACAACCCGCAGGCCGGTGCCACGATCAGGACGCAGGCCACCTGGAACGTGGTCAGCACGTCCACCCGGGCCTGGGTCGCCAGCATGCCCATGACGGCGCCGAAGCACGCCCCCAGTGAGGCCAGGGCGTGGAAGGAGGCCATGATCGGGCGCCCCTGCACGCGTTGCAGGTGTGTGGCCTGGGCGTTCGCGGATATGTTGAGCAGCGCGTGGCTCGCCCCGAACAGGAACAGCACCGCAGCCAGTTCGCGGTGCCCGCTCACGTGGCCGGGCAGCACCAGGGCCAGCCCCGAGGCCGCCGCCGACAACGGGACGAACCGGGTGGGGCCGAAGCGGTCCAGCAGCTTGCCCGACAGGAGCATGGCGGTGACGGCCCCCAGGGCCAGTGCCAGCAGGGCGACCCCCATTTCTCCTGAGCCGCTTCCCGTCTGCACCGTCACCGCAGGTATGCGGGAGGCCCAGACCGCCATGAGCATGCCGATGGCGAAGAAGTAGAAACCCAGCACCGCGCGCTCCCTTCCGGGGCCGCGTGCGGTGCCGTTCGTGTGTGTTCCGGTGTGCGAAGTGTCAGGTTCCATGGACACGTTCCATTGTTGTCTCTTGGGGTTCACTCAACGGCGCAAGTTGTCACGGTTTCCACCAAAGCTGGTGTTCAGGGCGGTCTTCCGGTGTTTTTCCGAGGTGGAGTGAGATGGAATTTCCGCCCGGCGGAAGGGGCTGAAAAAAGACTTCCGGCGCCGGTTCTTAATTCTAGTTCGTTCCAAGAAAAATCAAGCAAGAAGACCCCGGTGGGTCTCTTCTTCGTCCGAAGGCACAAGGCGGGTGCTGATTAATGGAGAAAAATGATAAAAATGAATCAGTTTTTATTTTTAATGGCCCCTTGTGGGGCATGCGAGCAGGAGCCCGACCGGTCGTCGGCGCGCTCCCGGGAAGCCGGGAGGGTGCGCGGCCGGTGCCGGGCACACGAAAGGGGCGGCGCTCATGGGCGGACGGCACGCGCCGTCCGCCCACGAGCGTCGCCCCTCAGACGGTGTGGACCACCATGACCGGGCAGGGGGAGCGGTGCAGTACCCCGTGGGCCGCCGAACCCAGGGCCAGGCGGGTCGCTCCGTACCCGCCGCCCGCCCCGACCACGAGCAGCCGCGCTGCTCGCGCCGCGTCCGTCAGCACCTCGACGGGGCGGCCTTCCACCACCTCGGTGCGCACCTCCACCTCCGGGTAACGGGCCCTCAGGGGCCCGATCGCGCGCTCCAGGGCGGCCCCGTCGTCCGGGCCGCTCCCGCGGGCCCGGTGAGACGACGCGACCACGGAGGGAAGGAACGGCAGCGGCGACTCCCGGATCCGCACGACGCGCAGCGGCCCGCCCCCCGCGGAGGCCGCCTCGAACGCCTCGGCCACGACCCGCTCCGCGCGCGCGGACCCGTCGTCCCCCACCACCACCTCGGCGCTGTCGCCGGCCGCGGGCCGCGGCCCCACCACGACGACCGGCACCGACGACTGCGCGGCCACGCGATAGGCCACCGACCCCACCTTGAGCCCCGCGAAACCGCCGCGACCCCTGTGCCCGACGACCACCAGGGCCGTCCCGTCCTCCTCCGCGCACTCCAGCAGCGCCCGGCCGGGGGAGTCCACCGCCACCTCCCGGTCCACGGCCACACCGGGGGCCGCGGCCGACGCGCGTTCCTCCGCCAGGTCCAGGACGGCGCGCGCGCTCGCGCGGATCTCCTCCTCGGGCCAGACGAAGGCCGCGTCCGGTGACGGCGCGGGGAAGGCCGTGAGCGTCCGCAGGCGCAAGTGCCGCCGGGCGGCCTCCGCCGCGGCCCACTCCACCGCCCGCAGGCTCTCATCGGAACCGTCCACTCCGACCAGGACCGACCGCTCCATGACAACCTCCACTGGGTCTCGTCACCACCGCGTCACCCACCATCATCACCAGGACGGGCTCCCGGGGCGGCGGCTCCCGGTTTCCGGGCGAGTCCCGCCCGGTCCGTCCCGGCCCGCTCCCCGCGGCAGGGGCGGGCGTGCCTCACGCACGGACGCGGGGCGGGCCCCCAAGGGCCCGCCCCGCGGTGTCATGTGCGGTGCAGCGCTGTGTTGTCCGAAGCCGTCGTCCTTCTCCTCGCCCGGCGCTGTCGCGCCGGGCCGGGTCCGCCGCCCGGGTCAGATGCGGGGCCTGCGCTTCCTGGTCAGGGAGTTGATCCACCGCAGGGCCTGCCCGCCGGGGCTGCTCCGTCGTCCCGTAGGAGTTCGGCGCGCCGGACCCCGTAGCGGATCCGGGCCGCCGCGCCCCAGCGGGCCGCCGCCCCGGGACCGGGCCGCGGACCGGGCGAACCGCTGGGCCATCGCCAGGGGGTCGCTGCCGCGTCCGCCCGTGCGCCCACCGGCACGCGGGCGCCCGCCCGGTGCCGGACGGGCCAGCCCGGTGCGCCGCATCAGTTGGTTCTTCGCCGTCCTCAGGGGGTTCCTCATAGCGGTTTCCTCCTCGTCTGTCGGTTCCGTGTCCCGGTCGGCCACCCCGCCACCGGGCGGACGATGACGAACGGAGCACGTTCCCTGTCCCTGTCCGTTGCGCTACCCCCAAGTGTGGTATTGATGCGTCTTTCCCCGATCGGGCTGGCGGAGTGACCCCGGAGGGGAAGCCCGTCGGCGTGTCTCCCGGGAGGGTCAGCGCAGGCCAAAGGGGTTCTTGAACCTCGGCGGGGCTCACGCGCCCTCGGTCTGATTTCGTCGCGCTCCGCGCGGCAGCACCGGTGTCAGGGCGGCCGCCGCGAGCTGAACGGCCGCGAGCAGCCCGAAGACCGGGCCGTACGCCTCGCCTCCGGGCGCGTGCCCCGGGGCGGCCATCGTCATCAGCGCGGCCAGGCCCAGTGCACCGCCCGTCTGCTTGGCCGCGTTCATCAGGCCCGAGACGGCCCCCGCGTCCCCGGGGGCGGAGCCCGAGGTCACGACGGCGGTCAGCGGAGTGGTGAACAGGCCGCCTCCCGCGGACACGAGGACCGCGGGCCCCAGCACCGCCGCGGCGTAGGTCTGCTCGCTCACCGCCACCGCCTGCCAGGCGAAGCCCGCCGCGGCGGTGAGGCACCCGGCCCCGATCAGCACCCGCGCCCGCACGAACCCCATCAGCCACGGCGTGACCAGCCAACCCACGGCCATGGTGACCAGGGTGTGCGGCAGGAAGCCCAGACCGGTCAGCAGTGGGCCGAAGCCCAGTTCGTCCTGCATGTAGAAGGTGAGGAAGTACCACATGGGCACCTGGAAACAGGCTCCGGCCAGGAACACCATGGTGTTGCCCGCCCAGACCGCGCGGCTGCGCAGGAGTCCGGGCGGCAGCAGGGGAGCGGGCGCGCGGGACTCCACCGCGGCGAACAGCGCCAGGGCGAGGACTCCCGCGACCAGCACCGTCACCGTGGTCTGGTCCCCCCAGCCGTGCTCCGCCGCGCGGGTGAGGCCGTAGGTGAGCGCGACCGTCCCGCCGGTGGCGGTCGCGGCCCCGGGCAGGTCGATGCGTCCACCGCTCCCCTTTCCGGGGTTCCGGCCGTGCGGTCCAGGGCCGTGCGGGTGGCTGCCCGGGCGCTCCCGGCCCAGAAGGCAGGGGGTCACGGCCAGCGCCGCGATGCCGACGGGCACGTTGACCAGCAGGATCGCCCGCCAGGACAGCGCCTCGGTCAGCGCGCCGCCGAGGATGTTGCCGACCGCGCCGCCCGCCACGCTCACCGCGGTCCAGGCGGCCAGCGCCCGCACGCGGGCCCGCCCCTCCGGGAAGGAGGCGGTCAGGATGGTCAGGGTCGCGGGGGCCAGCACCGCCGCGCCCACTCCCTGGAGCGCGCGGGCGGTGACCAGCAGGCCGGGGGAGAGGGCCGCCCCGCCCAGCAGGCTGGCAGCGCAGAAGAGCGCGAGCCCGGCGGCGAACACCCGCCGGTGTCCGTACAGGTCGGCCAGCCGTCCGCCCAGCAGCAGGAGACCGCCGAAGGCCAGGGTGTAGGCGTGGGCCACCCAGGGCAGCCCCGTCGCGGAGAACCCCAGGGAGGAGCGTATCGAGGGCAGGGCGACGTTGACCACCGACACGTCGAGCACCACCATGAGCTGCGCGGAGCACACCAGGGCGAGCAGCGGGCGCGCGGTCGTCCTCCCCGTCCGGGTTCGGGGCACGTGAACACCTCGTTCCAGCAAAGCAATGTGGTTACATTGGTTTGAACGGTAGTGCCGATGAGGCCGCAAAGCAATGTGTTCACATCGATAAGGGGTCCGGATGAACGCACCGACGCGGGGGCCGGGAGCCGAGC
>NZ_LEKI01000177.1:0-11300 GCF_001029525.1 Nocardiopsis sp. RV163
GGAGGAGGGATTCGGGGGGCGGGGCGGAATCGCCCGCGAGGCTCGCCGTGCCGCCCGTTCCGAAGGTGTCCTGGGACGGGACCGGTGGCGCCTGCGCGTCCACCTCACGCGGGGCTTCGGCCTCGGGCGCGGGCACGGCCGCCTCCGGCCGCGCTCCGTCCGCGAACTCGAACGGGTGCGCGGCGCGACCTCCCGGCGTACCGCTCGCGGGCCCGTTTTCGGACGCTCCGTGGGCGGGCGCGGCCTCGGCCGGCGGCTCCCCGCCCCGGGTCGGGGGCTCGTCGGGCTCCGCAACGGCGCGTCTGCCGCGGCCGAGGAACCGGAAGGTCTCCGGGCCGCTCCGGGAGGCGGGCTTTCCGCCCTCGCGGGACGGTTCCTCCTCCGGTCCGTCGGGGATCGGCGCACCGGCGGACCGGGACCCGCTCCGCTCCGCCTCCTCGCCCGCGGACGCGGACGCGGACCGACGGGGCTCGGGGTCATCGGGCCCGAAGGCGGGGTCAGCCGATCCGCCGGTGCCCGGGACCAGGCGCGGTCTGCGGTGCGGTTCGGGCGCCCCGAAGACACCGGGCCGCTCGGAGGGGTCCTGCGGGACCGCGGACCCCTGTCCCCGGGCAGGGGCTATGCGCGGGTGCGGGCGCGGCGGGGCGTCACCGGGGCCGTCGGTTTCCGGTCCCCGCGGCGGGGGTCCGGACGCGGGTTCGGGCCAGAGCGCCTCGTTGTCCCCGTCCGCCTCGTTGTCCCCATCCGCCTCGCCGTCCCCGAGCCGTCCGCCGCCCGCTCCGGCGGCGGAGGACTCCACGCCCTCATCGGTGATCCCCTTCAGGGAGCGCTGGCCGCCGGGCACACCCGGGTCCGCCTCCAGGCCCGGGCGGCCCACCTGGACGCGGGGCAGGGGGAGAGGCCAGGGGCCGGTCTCCTCCTCCCCCGGGGCCTCGGCCTCGGGCAGGTCGGGCAGGGACTCCCCTCCGTACACGGCGTCCTCGTCCGGCAGCCGTTCGGGTACGGGGACGTCCTCGAACCGCCGGGGCCGCGGGGCGAGCCAGTCGCACAGCAGCGCGCGGCGGTCGGCGAAGGTCGGGGCCTCGGCGATGCCGCGTTCGGCCAGGTGGCGGGCGAGCGCGTCCCCGCCCTCCTCCCGCAGGACGGACACGAGTCCCTCGGCGACCGCGCGGTAGTCGGGGGCCGGGGGCCGCAGGAAGGGCCCGGGCGCGTCGGCGACCGGCGGGACGAAGGCCAGGTGCTGGCCGTCCGAGGTGCCCGGTACCGGTTCGTAGGTGGAGAACGACCAGCTCCACCCGGCCGCGGGGATGGCGCGGGGCGGGGTGAGCACGTCGTGCAGCACCCGGTGCACGCCCCACAGGAAGCGAAGCTGCACCGCCTGCCACAGGTCGGCCCGCTCGGGCGCCAGGGTGATGTGGATCGGCGCGTCGGGCCGGTACAGGGCGGCGGCCACCGCGCCCGCAAGGAGGGGTTCGTCACCGACGGTGGTCTCGGCGGCGCGCCGGTCGCGGGTGCGCAAGGCCCCGGGCGCGGCGGTGCGCTCCCAGGGCTCGGGCGTGGACAGGGTGTCCATGGTCGCCCAGCCCGGCTCAGGGGGGCGGCGCGGGGCCGGGCGGGTGTGGGGGTTCTCGTGCAGGGAGAGCAGCCGCGGCAGGGTCAGGCCGTGCGCGGGCCCGACGATGGCCCAGGCGTGCGCGGACCGGACGTCGCCGGGCCAGCGGTAGACCAGCGCGGCCTGCCCGTCGGGGTAGGCGCGCGCCCAGAGGGTCTCGGGGTACTCCCCCGGGTCGGTGTCGGGCAGCGCGGAGCGGTAGTCGGCGGTGAGCGCGGGGAGGAGGCGGTCCCGCCAGGAGCGCAGGACGGGCTGCTCGGCCTCGTGGAGGGAGGAGGCGGCCGGCCCGGGGCCGAACCGTCCGAGGAGGGTGGGTTCGGCCCAGGCGAAGTGGATCTGGTGGTACGTGCTGTCGGGCAAGTCGCCCCTCCCACGGGTTCGCGGACCGATGCGGCGCGGCCGCTCCGCCGCCACTAGGGAAGGTATCCGGTCAAAGGATGGTGAAAACCGCGCATGAATACATATGAGGTGTTACACGTGGTTTGTCCGGGACTGGTGACCGCCCCCGGCCACGCCCGCCGCCGAGCTACCCCGCCTCGGCCATGCGCCTCCACTGCTCGTCGCTGAGCACCAGGTCGGTGGCCTCGATCGCCTCGTCAAGCTGTTCCAGGGAGCTCACCCCCACCAGCGGCACCACCTTCGGGTCGCCGCCCATCAGCCAGGCGAGCACGACCTGGTTGCGGGTGGCGCCGGTCTCGCGGGCGACGTCGTCCAGGACGGCCAGGCGGGCGGGGGTGCCCGGGTGGTCGTAGGCCCGGTCCAGCCCGGCGGCCTTGTCCGGCCGGGTGTAGGCGCCCCACAGCAGGGATGTGTAGGCGACCAGCGTGTAGTCACGGCCCTCGGCGGTCTCGGCCCGGACGAAGTCCAGGAGTTCCGGCGTGGCGTGCATGTGGCCCGCGGACCGCAGCGGCACGTCGAGGCGGGGCTGGAGGTAGCTGTACCGGTACTGGAGCACCCGGGGGCGCGGCCAGCCACGGGCCCCGGTGACGGCGCGGGCCCTCTCCAGCTTCCAGGCGCGGTGGTTGCTCAGTCCCAACTGGGAGACGGCGCCCTCGTCGACCAGCGCGGCGAAGGCCCCCAGTGTCTCCGTGAGCGGGGTCTCGGGGTCCTCGTTGTGGGCGTAGAGCACGTCCAGGCGGTCCGTGCCCAGGCGCTCGCGGCTGCGCTCGGCGGCCGTCGCCACGGCCCGCGCCGACAGCCCCTCCTTGGTCTCCATCCCGGTGCCGGGCACGGTGGGCTGCGCGCCGAGCTTGGTGGCGATGACCACCTCGTCGGTGACGCCGCGCTCGCGCCGCCACCGTCCCAGGAAGGTCTCGCTCTCGTGCCCCTCGAAGCCCTCCACCCAGAACTGGTAGCAGTCGGCGGTGTCCACGAAGGTGCCCCCGGCCGCCACGAAGCGGTCGAGCAGCGCGGCGGAGGTGGCGTCGTCGGTCTCGCTGCCGAACTTCATCGCGCCCAGGCACAGGGCGCTGACGCGGCGGTCGCCGATGGTGGTGTAGCGCATCAGGAGGTCTCCTCGAGGGGTTCGGGGGCGCGGGCGGCGAGCACGCCGCGGTAGTGGTCGATCTTGTGCTGGATCACCTTCTGGCACCGGCGCATCTCCTCCATGCGCTCGTCCAGCCGCTCCTGGTGGCCCTGGAGCAGGTCCAGGCGGTCGGGAACGGTGTGCTCGCCCTCGCGGATCAGTTCGGCGAACTCGCGGAGCCGGACGATGGGCATGTCGGTCTCACGCAGGCACCGGATCATGTCCAGCAGCTCGACGTCGTCGGCCCGGTAGCGGCGGTGCCCGCTGGGGGAGCGCTCGACCCGGCGCAGCAGCCCCGCCTTCTCGTAGTAGCGCAGGGTGTCCAGGGTGAGGTCGAAGCGCTGCGCGACCTGGCCCGGCGTGTAGTAGTCCCTCATGGACAGCAAGCATGGGACCTGGAGTGCGCTCCAGGTCAAGGGAGAACGAGGAAAAGCCGTCCAAGCCTGTTCTTTGAACCGCTCTCAGCTTGTGGGGGGGTTGGTTCGGGCGCCCACGGGGTTCTGGAGGTGCCGGAGACGGGTTCCCTTGGGAGAACCGCGCCGTAGGCGTCGGTTGAGGGTGGTGGCGGGCGACGGGTGGGCACGAGCGAACCCGCCGCAGGCACCGAAGGTTCCCGTTCTCCGGGCGCCCGGACACAAGAAGGACCGCGCTCAGCGTCCGTTGGGGGTGGTGGCGGGCGACGGGCGGGACGAAGCGGAGCGGAGGCTCAAAAAAACACTGCCTAGGTCCGGCTGGCGCGGATCGCGCCGACCACAGCGGCGGTGAGGTCGTCGATGATCTCCTCCTCCCCGACCCCGGGGTGCTCCAGCCACCACTCCCCCGCCGCCTGCACCATGCCCACGACGGCGTGCGCGACGATCTGGGAGCGCGGGCGCTCGCCGACGCGCCCTTCGGCGACGAGCTGGTCGGCGAGTTCCTCGCCCAGGCGGCGGACCATCATGCCCAGGTCGCCGCGGGTCCGGGAGTCCTCGGAGGTGGCCCGGTCCATCAGGAACCGGTAGAGGTTGAGGTTCTGGGAGATCATCGACAGGTAGGCGCCGACCGTGGCGCGGGCCCGGACCTCGAACCCGGTCTGCTGGTGCAGCTCCTCGCGGATGCGCTCGATGAGCGGGTCCACGTGGCGGCGGGCGAGCGCCCGGTACAGGCCGCCCTTGTCCCCGAAGTGCCGGTACAGGATCGGCTTGCTGATCCCGGCCTCGGCCGCGATGACCACCATCGAAGCGTCCGGGCCGTCGCGCTGGATCACCCGGTCGGCCGCGTCCAGGATGGCGCGGCGCCGCTCGGGGTCGCGTCCGCGCGCGCCCCGCCCCCCGCGCGGGGCGGCCGGGGCCTCCGGCACGGGCGCGCCGGAGGCGTCACTGCTGTCGGTCAGCGCGGTCGGCCGCGCGCGTTCGAGTGCCACAAGGGTTCACCGTAGCGGCTCGCGGCCCCCGGATCAGGCCCGGAGCGCGATCCAGGTGGCCCTCGCCAGGGCCAGGAGGCGGCCCGCGCCGTCGTGGAGGGCGCTGGCGGTCGTGATCTTGCGGCCGTCGACCGCCTCCAGGTACCCCGTCACCACGTGGGCCTCGCCGGTCCGGGGCGTCTCGTCCACGCGGACGGTGATGCGGCCCAGGAGGGCGGGGCGGCCGGAGATGGCGCTGGACCAGCCGCCGGGGCAGTCCAGGGCGGCCCACACCTGGGCGGGGTCGACCGCGCCGGAACCCTGGTCCAGGGACGGGTGCGGGGTCCAGGCGCAGGCGACGGTGTTGCCGACCCCGTCGGGGCCGCTGCCCGGGCTGACGGAACCGGCGAACAGGCGCAGGCCCTCACCCTCGGCGCGTTCGGGGCCGCAGCTGTAGCAGCGCGGGAAGGGGTGGTCGGTCAGGCCCGCGTAGCGCGCCTGGGCCTCGCGGGCCTCGGGCACGGTGACCGGTCCGCCGGGGACGGTGGAGGTGCCGGGGAGGTCGGCGGTCACCGCCTCGGCCACCAGGCGGGCGCCCTCCACCGCGTCGGGGTCGGTCAGGCGCAGGGCGCCCCCGGGGCCGCTCTCCACCGTCAGCGGGCGGCCCAGGGGCGGCGGGGTGCGCAGGGTGACCTGGACTGCCGGTCCGCCGACGGAGGTGAGCCGCGCGGCGAGCAGTCCGGCGGTGTAGCCGCCGTTGCCCGAACCGTCGGGGCCGTTGTATCCGGTGGGGATGGTGAGGGTGGGGGCGCCGTTGCCCGCGGTGGTGTCCATGTGGGCCAGGGTAGAGGTCGGGCGTTCGGACCGGTCAGGGCGGTCCGTTCCGCCGCCGTCCCGGGTCCGGCACCGAGCGGGGCGGGGCGTTCGCGCTCCCGTCGTCGGTTGAGGGGAGGCAGGAGCCGCCCAGGCACAGGAGCACGGGGAGCGCGAGGAGGAGGCGGACGGAGGCCGTCCGCGGGGGCGTGGAGGGAACTCGAACCCGGGGGAAGGGTAGGCCCATGCCCTCGGTCTAGGTCGCGGAGCGCCGCCAGCGCAGGGGTTTCGGCCGCCGAAATCGCCCGGCCACTCTCCGAAGCGCACCGGAGGGCGCCGGGCCGGAGGAGCCGCTCCGCCGCCGGTCGCCGCCGGGGCCCGACGGGCGCCCGGAGCGTCCCGCGCGCGGGCACGGCGTTGTGGCAGGCGAAGCCAACTGTTACCGTTGGTAACATATACTGATCCCCTCCCCCCCGGAGGGCCCCCGACAAAGGATGTGAGCGCATGAGCGAGGCCGCCGCGCCCGGCTTCAGCCTGGAACTGAGCGAGGACGTCCGCGAGGTCCGGGACTGGACCCACGGGTTCGCCGCCGACGTCATCCGCCCCGCCGCCGCCGAGTGGGACGAGCGGGAGGAGACCCCCTGGCCGATCATCCAGGAGGCCGCCAAGATCGGCCTGTACTCCCTCGACTTCTTCGCCGACCAGTGGCTGGAGCCCAGCGGCGTCGGCATCCCCGTGGCCTTCGAGGAGCTGTACTGGGGCGACCCGGGTATCGCCCTGGCCATCACCGGCACCGGCCTGGCCGCGGTGTCCGTCGCCGCCAACGGCACCCGGGAGCAGCTCTTCGAGTGGACGCCGCAGATGTTCGGCACCCCCGACGACATCCGCCTCGCCGCGTTCTGCTCCTCCGAGCCCGACGCGGGCAGCGACGTCTCGGCCATCCGGACCCGCGCCGTCTACGACCAGGCCAAGGACGAGTGGGTGCTCAACGGCACCAAGACCTGGGCGACCAACGGCGGTATCGCCGACATCCACGTCGTGGTCGCCTCGGTGGAGCCCGGGCTCGGCTCGCGCGGGCAGGCCACGTTCATCGTGCCGCCCAACACGCCGGGGCTGAGCCAGGGGCAGAAGTTCGCCAAGCACGGCATCCGCGCCTCGCACACCGCCGAGGTGGTCCTGGACGACGTGCGCGTGCCGGGCTCGTGCCTGCTGGGCGGCAAGGACAAGCTCGACGAGCGCCTGGCCCGCGCCCGCGAGGGCAGGGGGTCCAAGGGCCAGGCCGCGATGAAGACCTTCGAGGCCTCCCGCCCGACGGTCGGCGCGATGGCTGTGGGCTGCGCCCGCGCCGCCTACGAGTACGCCCGCGACTACTCCATCCAGCGCGAGCAGTTCGGCCGCCCGATCGGCGAGAACCAGGGCGTGGCCTTCACCCTGGCCGAGATGGCCACCCGCATCGACGCGGCCCGCCTGCTGGTGTGGCGCGCGGCGTGGATGGCGCGCAACGACAAGGACTTCGACAGCGCGCAGGGCTCGATGAGCAAGCTCTACGCGAGCGAGACCGCCACGTTCGTCACCCAGAACGCGGTGCGCATCCTGGGCGGCAACGGCTACACGAGGGAGTACCCCGTGGAGCGCTGGCACCGCGACGCCACCATCTTCACGATCTTCGAGGGGGCCAGCGAGATCCAGAAGCTCATCATCGGCCGCGCCGTCACCGGCCTGCCGGTGCGCTGACGCACCGGTCCGCCGCCGTACGGCGGCACGCGCGGGGGGAGGGGGTCGGCGCGCGCCGACCCCCTCCCCCCGGCCCACCCCGCCGGATCAGCCGCTCAGTCGTCGCTGTGCTTCTCCAGGAAGGTGTAGACGTCGTGCTCGTCCACTCCCGGGAAGCTCCCCGAGGGCAGCGCCGAGAGCACGTGGGAGTGCGCGCGGGCCGAGGGCCACACGTTGCCCTCCCAGCGCGCGGCCAGGTCTGCCGGCGGGTGCACGCAGCACTCGCCGCTGGGGCAGTTGGACTTGGTGCGGTTGGTGGTCTCGCGCCCGCGGAACCAGCGCGACTCCTTGTAGGGCACGCCCAGGGTGATGGCGAAGTTGCGCTCGCGGCTGGGGTCCACGTGCGCCACGCACCAGTGGGTGCCGTTGGGCTTGTCCGTGTACTGGTAGTAGATCGAGTAGCGGTCCGGTGAGGCGAACACCTGGCGCCCGGACCACTGGCGGCACATGCGCTGGCCCTCGATGGCCCCGGTGTCGTCGGTGGGGAAGACGAGGCCGTCGTTCTCGTAGGCCTTGTAGATGATGCCGGTCTCGTCGTTGCGGATGAAGTGGCAGACCAGGTCCAGGTGGCGGTGGGCCAGGTTGGTGAACCGGTGCGCGGCCATCTCGTAGGAGACCGAGTACACGTCGCGCAGGTCCTCCACCGACAGGTCGCGGGCCTGCTTGGCCTCCTGGAGGTAGCGCACGGCGGTGGACTCGGGGATGAGGACGGCGGCGGCGAAGTAGTTGGCCTCCACCCGCTGGCGCAGGAAGTCGCCGAAGTCGCGCGGCCTGCCGTGGCCCAGCACGACGTGGCCCAGGGTCTGGAGCAGGATCGTGCGCGGGCTGTGCATGCCCAGCGTGGTCTCCCGCTTGAGGTAGATGCGCCGGTTGACGTGGTCGGTGAGGGAGCGGACCGAGCGGGGCAGGTCCTGCACGTACTTGAGGGAGAAACCGTGGTGGGTGGCGATGGCCAGGATCTGCCCCTGGGACAGGGGGCCCGCGGTGTAGTTGACGGCGTCGAGGGTCTGGGCCGCCGCCTTCTCGATTTGCTCGAAGTAGTTGCCGCGCTCGCGCATCTGGCGGCGCAGGTCGGCGTTGGCCCGGCGGGCCTCCTCGGGGGTGGCCGTCGGCTTGGCGGTGCGCCGCCGGAGCTCCCCGTACAGGCCCACGATGTGTTCGAGCACGTCGTTGGGGACCCGCTTGCCGATCCTCAGGTGCGGCAGGTTCAGTTCCTGGTAGAGGGTGTCTCGCTGGGCCTCCTCGACCGCGATCTCCAGTTGCGCGCGGCGGCTCGGGGGCTGCTTGGACAGCAGCTCCTCCACCGAGACGCCCAGCGCCGAGGCCAGGGAGGTGAGGAGGGAGAGCTTGGGCTCGCGCTTGCCGTTCTCCAGCAGGGAGAGCTGGGAGGGGGCCCGGCCGACGCGTTCGCCCAGTTCGGAGAGGGTGAGGCCGCGCGCCCGCCGCAGGTGGCGGAGCCGCTGACCAAAGGTGACGAGATCCAGGTCACCCGTCAAAGACGGTATTTCTTCAGCACCAAAGTACGCCATGGCTTCATGATACGGAAAGAAACGTCGATCTTCGCAAGATTTCGAGTGGAAAAGCCCCGGAAGTTGCCCAAGAATCTAGTTACCGGCGGGGAACTTACCGCTCAGGGCTCACCCCCTGGCTCTGACCCGGCCTTCTCGACCGGTGTGAACACTTGGGGACTACACGTAAGGCGGGAACGAAGATGGGCACCAGCGCTCGACGACAGGAAGCCAGCGCCGAACTCCAGCGCGACTGGGAGACCAACCCCCGGTGGGCCGGTATCGAGCGCACCTACTCCGCCGACGACGTGGTCAAGCTCCGCGGTTCGGTCACCGAGGAGCACACCCTGGCCCGCCGAGGCGCCGAGCGCCTGTGGGACCTGCTCCACACCGAGGACTACGTCAACAGCCTCGGCGCCCTCACCGGCAACCAGGCGGTCCAGCAGGTCCGCGCCGGGCTGAAGGCCATCTACCTCTCCGGCTGGCAGGTCGCGGCCGACGCCAACCTCTCGGGCAACACCTACCCCGACCAGAGCCTGTACCCGGCCAACTCGGTCCCGGCCGTGGTCCGCCGCATCAACAACGCGCTGATGCGCGCCGACCAGATCACCTGGGCCGAGGGCGACGACAGCGCGCCCGAGTGGCTCGCGCCGATCGTGGCCGACGCCGAGGCCGGGTTCGGCGGCGTCCTCAACGCCTACGAACTGATGCGGGGCATGATCGCCTCCGGCGCGGCGGGCGTGCACTGGGAGGACCAGTTGGCCTCCGAGAAGAAGTGCGGCCACCTGGGCGGCAAGGTCCTCATCCCCACCGGGCAGCACGTCAAGACGCTCAACGCCGCCCGCCTGGCCGCGGACGTCGCCGGCGTCCCGTCCCTGGTCATCGCGCGGACCGACGCCCAGGCCGCGACCCTGATCACCAGCGACGTCGACGAGCGCGACCAGCCCTTCATCACGGGCGAGCGCACCGCCGAGGGCTTCTACCGCTTCCGCAACGGCGTCGAGGCCTGCGTGGCCCGCGGCCTGGCCTACGCCCCGCACTCGGACCTGCTGTGGATGGAGACCGCCACCCCGGACCTGGAGGTGGCCCGCGACTTCGCCGAGCGGATCAAGGCCGAGCACCCGGACCAGATGCTGGCCTACAACTGCTCGCCGTCCTTCAACTGGAAGCGCCACCTGGACGACGCGACCATCGCCAAGTTCCAGCGCGAGCTGGGCCACATGGGCTACAAGTTCCAGTTCATCACCCTGGCGGGCTTCCACTCGCTCAACTACTCGATGTTCGACCTGGCCCAGGGCTACGCCCAGAACGGGATGACCTCGTACGTCGAGCTCCAGGAGGCCGAGTTCGCGGCCGAGTCGCGGGGCTACACCGCCACCCGCCACCAGCGCGAGGTCGGCACCGGCTACTTCGACTCCATCAGCACGACCATCTCCCCCGAGGGCAGCACCACGGCTCTCACCGGCTCCACCGAGGAAGACCAGTTCTCAGCGGCTCACTGACACTGGTCTTCGTTCCCAGGAGGCCGTCCCTCCCCGCTTTCGTGGCTGGGGCGGGGCGGGCGGCCTCCGCCCCCTAGCCGTCGGCCATGCGCGCTCCGTGTCACACGCGCATGGCCGGCGGCTCGTCCCGTGCGCGGCGTCCGCCGGGTCCGCCCCCGGTCGTCCCGGGCACGGGCCCGGCCTCCGGAGGGGCGGGGGCGCCCCGGCCCCCGGCGCGGCCGGGTCCTAGGCTGGCCGCTGCACGGGGCCGCGCCCCCGCGGCCCGCCCGCAGATCCGGAGGTCTGGCTTGAAGATGTTCGAACCGCTCCTCACCGCCCTGTCCGCACTGCGCCGGGTACTCGCCGTGGGCGCCCTGGCCACCGTCGTGGTCCTGGGCTCCGCGGCCTGCGACGACCTCATGCCGAACGTGGATGTCGAACAGGGCGACGACGGCGGCGGTGACGGGGACGATGAAGGCGGCGGCGACGACGAGGACGACGAGGACGATGAAGGCGGCGGCGACGACGAGGACGACGAGGACGAGGACGACGGCGGCGACGAGGACTGAGCCCGCGCCCCGCTGACCCGCTGCCGCCGCCGTGCACGCCCCGGGCGGCGGCGCGGGTCGATCGCCCCCTCCTCTCCCGCGCGCGTCCGCCCCCGCCCACGGCCCACCGGACGGCGCAGCCGCGCCACACCGCACCCCGTCACTCTCCGCGCTTTCCTGGCCACGGACGCGGAGCACGCCCTAGGGTGGGTCACGGACGGATAACACACGGCTCGTGCCCCCGCCAGGTTCCGGGCGGCCCCGGCACCAGTCGAGACCCGAGGGAGTCGGCGATGAGTATCGAGGACATCAGCAGGCGGACAGCGACCGCCCTGCGCCGGGCGCTGGCGGGCTCGGCGATCGCCGCCGTGGCCGTGTTCGGCGTCGCGGCCTGTGAGGACCCCGAGGGGGCCGACGCCCCGACCGTGGACACGCCGGGCGACGACCAGGGCGACGAGGACGACGGCGGCCGGGAGAACAACCAGGACGGCGGAGAGGACGACGACGGCGGGAACGAGGACAACGGCGGAGAGGGCGACATGGAGGACAACGACACCGACTGACCGCCCCCGGCGTCGGCACGGCCGCACGCGCCGGAGCGGGACCCCGGGCCGCACCCCGGCGCGTCCTCGGCCCGCCCCGCTCCCCCAGGTCACCGT
>NZ_LEKI01000178.1:0-11114 GCF_001029525.1 Nocardiopsis sp. RV163
CGGGGGAAAGGCGGCGGAACTGGGGAATGCCCGCGGCGTGGACCGCTCGGGCGGTCGGCGGCTGGCCGGGCGGCGGGTCATCGGTCGGCGGTTGTGGGGTGCCCGGGGCCACGGTGTGACGCTGCCTCCGCGTCCCGGGTCGACTGTGGACACGATCCCGCAGCCCGCCTCCAGCGCGGTTCCGGAATCCTTTCGCTCCACCCCGGGTCAACGGGGAAGGGGTAGGGAGCGTTCCACTGCGTTCTTGTCCCCTACCCGTTGCTCCGTCTGGAATGCACAGATTTGGCGCATCGAAGCCACACATGTCCGCCCTCGGGGCCAAGGCCCGACCACGCCCGCCGACCGATGACCCGCCGCCCGGCCAGCCGCCGACCGCCCGAGCGGTCCACGCCGCGGGCATTCCCCAGTTCCGCCGCCTTTCCCCCGTTCACACCCCTTGTGCTGAAGGAAAACTAAACGTACAGTAACTTACCAATTAGATTCGTTGCGTAACACGGCGACTGCGCGCAGTCGCCCACCTGGTCCCGCGCACGCCCTCCGTGCCCGGGACCGACTCCGCCCGTCACCGCCCCGCCGCGGCGGGGCTTCCCCCCGGAGTAGCCCATGCGCATCGCGTACCGGCCCCGTAGGCCCCTCGTCTCCGCAGCACTGTCCTTCGTCACCGCGGCCGCGCTCGTGGTCCCGGCCGGAGCCGCCTCGGCCGCCCCCGTCCAAGAGGACGCGGTGGCCCCGGCCTCCGCTGAAGCCGCCCAGGCGGCCCTGGTGTGGTCCGACGAGTTCGACGGCGCCGCCGGAAGCGCCCCCGACCCCGCCAACTGGAACCACGAGACCGGCGCCCACGGCTGGGGCAACAACGAACTCCAGAACTACACCGACAGCCGCGCCAACTCCGCCCTCGACGGCCAGGGCAACCTCGTCATCACCGCACGCAGGGAAGCCAACGGCGGCTACACCTCCGCCCGCATGACCACCCAGAACAAGGTCGAACACGCCTACGGCCGCATCGAGGCCCGCATCAAGATCCCCCGGGGCCAGGGCATCTGGCCCGCCTTCTGGATGCTGGGCGCCGACTTCCCCCAGACGCCGTGGCCCGACTCCGGCGAGATCGACATCATGGAGAACATCGGCCGCGAGCCGCACCTGGTCCACGGCACCCTCCACGGGCCCGGCTACTCCGGGGGCAACCCCCTGACCGGCTCCTACATGCACCCGCAGGGCTGGTCCTTCGCCGACGACTTCCACACCTTCGCCGTGGACTGGAGCCCGGGGTCGATCACCTGGTCCGTGGACGGCAACGCCTACCAGACCTACACGCCCGCCGACACGCGCGGAAACCCCTGGGTCTACGACCAGCCCTTCTTCATGATTCTCAACATCGCCGTGGGCGGTAACTGGCCCGGCTACCCCGACGGCACCACCCAGTTCCCCCAGCAGATGCTCGTGGACTACGTCCGGATCTACTCGGACGGCGGCAGCCCCGGCGGCGGCACCGGCACGATCACCTCCTCCAACGGCATCTGCCTCGACGTGGCCGGGGCCCAGACGGGCGACGGCACCCCGATCCAGTTGGCGCACTGCAACGGCAACCAGGCCCAGCAGTGGACCGAGGGCTCCGACGGCACGTTCCGGGCGTTCGACAAGTGCCTGGACGTGGCGGGCGGCGCCACCGCCGCGGGCACTCCGGTACAGCTGTGGACCTGCAACGGGACCGGCGCGCAGCGGTGGACCCACGACAGCGGGACGCAGGCCCTGCGCAACCCGCAGTCGGGCCGCTGCCTGCAGCCCCAGGGCCGGGCGCAGAACGACGGCACCCGGATGGTGATCGCCGACTGCGACGGCAGCGCCGTCCAGCGCTGGAGCCTGAACGGCTGACCCCTCCCCCGCGCCGTCCGCCGCTCCTCGGGCGGTCGGCGGCGCCCTCGGCCCCCCGTGTCTCAGAACCGGGGGGCCGAGGTGTCGATCATCCGCCACGCCCCGGGGTCGGCCGGGGCGTCGGTGAAGGCGTAGCGCACGGTCTCGCGGTCCATCGCCAGCAGGGTCACCGACCCGGTCTCCCACATCCTGCCCCCGCCGAGGTCGGCGCGGGCTACCAGGCCCGTCGGGTCGCCGGACTCGTCGGGGCCCGCCGAACGGGGCGCGGAGACGGCGGCCTCGTTCACCAGGCGCGGCCACTCCCCCCAGACCTCCTCCACCCCCTTGGCGCGGGACAGGTCGGCCGGGTCGGGCCGGGTGCGCGCGAACTCGGGAGTGTGGCGGGCGGCGCGCGGATCGCCCGGGTTCAGCCCGGTGTTGACCACCATGCTCACGCCGACCGGCAGCGGACGGGTGTCCAGGCACCGGCCGTCCCAGCTGTGCAGCCCGGCCCGGCGGGCGTCGGCGTCCAGCAGGTGGAAGGGCGCGTAGAGGGTGGGGTCGTCGCCGTGCAGCGGGTCGCGGCCCGGGTTGCGGCCCGCGTGGGCGAGGGCGCGCAGCGGCAGTTCGCCCCGGCTGGCCGGGTAGGTGCCCTCCCAGGGCATGCGCCCGTCCCAGGGCCAGCCGTTGAGCAGGGCCGCCGTACGCGGGCCCGACGGGTCCACCGCCAGCCACGTGCCGCCCGCGAGGCGGTCCCGGCCGCCGACGAGGTCGGGCCGGTCGGGCCAGTGCCGGGCGGGCCCGTCCCAGGGCCGGGAGGACATCTCGTCCCTGAGGGCGGCGATGACCAGGGGCGTGTCCGCGCCGGGGTCGAAGCCGACGATGACAGTGCACATGACGACCTTGTGACCTTTGCTGTGGGTCCCCGGTGTGGTGCGGTCCCCGCGGTGGTGCGGGCGGAACGGGGATGTGGGCAGGAGGTAAACGCAACCGTACCCGGAGGGGCCCCGGCGGTGCTCCGCGCGGGCCCGGGGTGGTGCGGGCACCACCCCGGGTCCGGGGGACGGTGTGCCTGTTCCCGGTCCGGGAGTCTTCTAGTCTGTAGTCTCCCTCCCCCTTCGCGTGTGCGGGGCGGATGCCGCGTCCGAGGCGCCTTCCCGCCCGTCTAGTTTCCCGGACCACACAGGAGTAGTGCGTGCCCGAGCAACCCGACCGGACCGACGACGGTGCGGACAGCACCGCGGACAGGCCGCGGGACGCGGTTTCCGCCGTCCCAGGACCGCAGGCGGGCGGCCGCGCCCACGAGGCGGTCGGAGGCCCCGAAGCTCTCGCCGGAGCCTCCGGCGTGCCCGTTCCCGCAGGTTCCGGGCGCCCGGGGGGCCCTCCCCCCGAGACTGGACTGACCGGACGGCAGGTCGCCGAACGGGTCTCGGCGGGGCGGACCAACGACGTGCCGGTGCGCGCGAGCCGCACGGTCGGCCAGATCATCCGCGGCAACGTGTTCACGCGGATCAACGCCATGGTCGCGGTGCTGTTCTCGATCATCGCCGTGATCGGCCCGGTGCAGGACGGCCTGTTCGCGATGGTCATCCTCTTCAACACGCTGATCGGCATCGTCCAGGAGCTGCGGGCCAAGCGCACCCTGGACAAGCTCGCCATCGTCAACGCCGCCCGGCCACGGGTGGTGCGCGACGGCGCCACCGTGCACGTGGCCACGCAGGAGATCGTCCTGGACGAGGTCCTGGAAGTGGGCGTGGGCGACCAGATCGTGGTCGACGGCACCGTCACCTGGGCCGGAGGGCTGGAGGTCGACGAGTCGCTGCTGACCGGCGAGGCCGACCCGGTGGTCAAGCGGCCCGGGGACACCCTGATGTCGGGGAGCTTCGTGGTGGCGGGCACCGGCCGGTTCCGGGCCACCAAGGTGGGGCGGCACGCCTACGCCGCGCGGCTGGCCGAGGAGGCCAGCCGCTTCTCGCTGGTGCACTCGGAGCTGCGGTCGGGCATCAACCGCATCCTGACCTGGATCACCTACGCGCTGTTCCCGATCGGGGCCCTGCTGATCTACAGCCAACTGGTCCTGGGCGGGCACGTGGGCCTGGAGGAGTCGGCCTCGGGCGGCCAGATCTCCGGCCCGCTGGCGGACGCCCTGCGCAGCATGGTCGCGGCCCTGGTGTCGATGATCCCCGAAGGCCTGGTCCTGCTCACCAGCATCGCGTTCGCGGTCGGGGTGATCCGGCTGGGGCGGCACAAGTGCCTGGTGCAGGAGCTGCCCGCGATCGAGGGCCTGGCCCGCGTGGACGTGGTGTGCACCGACAAGACGGGCACGCTGACCGAGGCGGGCATGAAGCTGGCCGGGATCCGCGACCTGGGCGGGCACGGCGGGGAGGCGTCCCCGTCGCTCGTGCTGGCGGCGCTGGCGGCCGGCGACCCCGACCACAATGCGAGCATGGCGGCGATCGCGCGCGGGTGCGGGGCTGCGGGTCAGGCCGCGCCCGACTGGACGGTCACGGCGCTGGCGCCGTTCTCGTCCGCCCGCAAGTGGAGCGGGGCCAGCTTCCTCGCCCCCGGCGGCGAGGAGCACTGGGTGCTGGGCGCGGCCGACGTGCTGGCCTCCCCGCAGGACCCGGCGGCCGCCGAGGCGGCCCGGCTGGGCGCGCAGGGCCACCGCGTGCTGCTGCTGGCCCGCGCGTCGGCGCGGGTGGACTCCGGCGAGGCGCCCGGGGTCGTGCTTCCGGTGGCCCTGGTGGTGCTGGACCAGAGGCTGCGCGAGGACGCCGGTACGACCCTGGACTACTTCGAGGACCAGGGCGTGGACGTCAAGATCGTCTCGGGCGACCACGCGGCGTCGGTGGGCGCGGTGGGCCGTGAACTGGGGCTGCCGGGCGCGGACCGGCCGGTGGACGCGCGGGCGCTGTCGGAGGACCGCGACGAGCTGGCCCGCGAGGTGGAGGAGCGCTCGGCCTTCGGCCGGGTGACGCCCGAGCGCAAGCGCGACATGGTCAGGGGCCTGCGCGACCGCGGGCACACGGTGGCGATGACCGGCGACGGCGTCAACGACGTGCTGGCGCTGAAGGAGGCCGACATCGGCGTGGCGATGGGCTCGGGGAGCCCGGCGTCGCGGTCGGTGGCCCAGTTGGTGCTGCTGGACAACCGGTTCGCGGTGCTGCCGCGCGTGGTGGCCGAGGGCCGCCGGGTCATCGGCAACATCGAGCGGGTGGCCAACCTGTTCCTGACCAAGACCGTGTACACGATGACGCTGGCGATCATCGTGGGCCTGCTGGCGGTGGCCTACCCCTTCTTCCCGCGCCACGCGACGCTCATCAACGCGGTGACGTTCGGCATCCCGTCGTTCTTCCTGGCTCTGGCGCCCAACACCGACATCGCCCGGCCGGGGTTCGTGATGCGGACGCTGCGGCTGGCGATCCCCTCGGGCATGGTGGCGGGTTTCGCCGCGGTGACGACCTACCTGCTGGTGCTGGGCGGCCGGACGGTGCCCGACCCGGCCGACCGGACGGCGGTGGTCATCACGCTGTGCGCGACGACGCTGTGGGTGCTGCTGCTGGTGGCCAAGCCGTACGTGTGGTGGAAGGTGCTGATGGTGGGCTCCATGGTGGGCCTGTTGACGCTGGCTATGGTGACACCGCTGGGTCGGTGGTTCTTCGACCTGGACGTGAGCGACCCGACCAAGGTGCTGACCGGTCTGGCCGTGGCTGGTGCGGCCATCGTGGTGATCACGGTGATCCGGGTGGTGGACGACCGGATGATGGCCCGGTCCGAGGCCCGTGCCGCGGACAGGGAGGACGAGCGCGAGGCCGAGGAGCGCACCCCGGAGCCGGTGTGACGGCCGTCCTCCGAGAGTCGCGGGGCCCGGGCCGGAGAGTGCGAGGGGGAGAGGGGAAGGACATGCTGAGCGAAACCGACATGCGCCACCTGCGGCGCGCGGTCGATCTGGCCGAGGAGTCCCTGGAGGCGGGTGACGAGCCCTTCGGCTCGGTGCTGGCGTCCGGGGAGGGGACAGTGCTCTTCGAGGACCGCAACCGCGTCGCCGGCGGCGACCCGACGCGGCACCCGGAGTTCGCCATCGCCCGGTGGTCGACCAGCCGCATGAGCCCCGGGGAACGGGCTGCGGCGACCGTCTACACCTCCGGGGAGCACTGCCCCATGTGCTCGGCCGCCCACGGCTGGGCGGGGCTGGGCCGGATCGTGTACGCGGCCTCCTCGGCGCAGCTCGTCTCGTGGCTGGAGGAGTGGGGCGTGCCCCCGGCACCGGTGCGCGGGCTGTCGATCGGCGACATCGTGCCCGCGATCGCGGTGGAGGGGCCGGTGGATTCCCTGGTGACGCGGGTGAGGGCGCTCCAGGCCCGCTTCCACGGCCGGAGCTGACACCGGCGCCGGGCGCACCGCTGCCCGGGCGGCCCGGCATCGCGACAGCCGGGCCGGTCGGACACCAGGAGGGCCCCGGACGCGCGGCGGGCACTGTCAGCGCGTGGGGCCGGTCGGCGCGGTGGGCGCCGTCAGTCCTCGTCGTCGGCGCGGGGTTCGAACCGCCCCTGGATGACGCGGCCGCGGTCGCGCGGAGCGGCGTCCTCGTCGGCGCGGGGGCCGAACGGGTTCCGGCCGGGGCCGAACGGCCCCGCGGCCGCCCCCGCCCCCGGGCCGCCGGGGGCGGTGGACCCGCGGACGACGAACTCCTCGTTCATCCGCTCCCGCATCCCGCGCACGCGGCGCTGCGCCCACGAGGCGAAGGCCCAGCGCAGGACGGGGCGGGTGAAGGGCAGGACCATCAGCAGGCCGAGCACGGCGGTGATGAAACCGGGGACCACGAGCAGGATGCCGCCCGCCATGAGCATGAGCGGGTCGAGCAGGCCCCCGCGCGGCTGCTCGCCCGAGCGCATGGCCTGGTCCGCGTCCCGGAAGGCCCTGGTCCCGGCCCGGCGCAGCACGGCCACTCCCAGGACCATCAGGGAGACCAGCGCGGCCAGCGTCCACGGGACGCCGATCCAGCCGCCGACGGCGATCATCAGCCACACTTCCAGGAAGGGCAGCGCCATCAGCGCCAGCACTGTCAGCAGCGGCATGCGTAACCATCCTCCGGGTCGTCGGCGGGAACTCCCCCTACAGGAGAGAACGCGCGCGGGGGCTCCAGGGTTCCCCAGTGCGCGCGCTTGCCGACCGGGGGTCCGCGTGAACGCCCCTCGGGCGCGCCCCCTCAGGCCCGGCGACGGCGGCCCAGGACGACCGCTACGGCCGCCGCGCCCAGGCCCAGTGCGCTCAGGAGCGCCTCCGGCGCTGCGCCCAGGCGGGTGGCGACGGTGGTGCCCGCCATCGCCTCCAGCTCGGCCACGTGGATGTCGGGCACCGCCTCGGGCGAGCTGTAGGCCAGGCTCCCGTCGGGGTTGACCACGGCGCTGACGCCGCTGGTGGAGACGACCGCCGCCGGGCGGCCGTGCTCGACGGCGCGAAGCTGGGTGATGGCCAACTGCTGGTTGGTCTGGCCGGTGAAGTTGTAGTTGGCGTTGTTGGTGGGGACCACGATGACCTGTCCGCCCGCGGCGACGGACTCGCGCACCGGCAGGTCGAAGGCCACGTCGAAGCAGATACCCACGGCCAGGGTGGTGCCGCCCACGTCCAGGGCGCCGGGTTCGGTGCCGGGGACGGCGTCGGAGCTGACCTGCTGGAGGCGGGCCACGAACCGCGTGAAGAAGTCGCGGAAGGGGACGTACTCGCCGAACGGCACGAGGTAGCGCTTGTCGTAGATCTCGCCCGGCCCGGTCCGGGGGTCCCAGACCACGCTGCTGACGTAGCGGGTGCCGTCGTCGTTGAAGCGGCTCATGCCCCACAGCAGGGGGACGCCCGCGTCGGCCGCGGCGGCGTCGATGACCTCGCGCGCCTGGGGGTCCCGGAAGGGGTCGATGTCGCTGGCGTTCTCCGGCAGCAGCACCATGTCCGGCCGGGGGTACTCCCCCGCGCGGACGGCGTCGGCGAGCTCGTGGACCCCTTCGGCGTGGTTGTCGAGGACCTGCATGCGCTCGCCCGCGATGGACATCTGTCCGACGTTGGGGACGTTGCCCTGGACCATGCCGACGGTGACGGTGTGCGAGACGTCGGGGCGGCCGATCGCGGGGGCCAGTGCGCCGCCGGCGACGACGGCCGCCGCGGCGGCCAGTCCGACGGCGGCGGGCACCCAGCCCGTCCTCGGCGGGCCGCCCGTGTTGGCGGGGCGGCCCGGGCCCGTGCCCGCCGCGTGCGCGGCGTCGCGATCGTTTCGGTCGTCCCGATCACCGCGTCCGGCCCCGAGTGCGCCCGCCAGGCGCAGCGCGCTCCACAGCAGCAGGCCTCCGGTGAGGGCGACCGCGAAGGTCACCAGAGCGGAGGAGCCGAGGGCCGCGTAGCCGACGAAGGGCGTGTCGGGCTGGGCGAAGGCGAGCTTGCCCCAGGGGAAGCCGCCCAGCGGCCAGCGGGCGCGCACGGCCTCCTGGGCCACCCACAGGGCCGCGGTCCACAGCGGCCAGCCGGGCAGGCGCATGGCCGCGCCCAGGGCCATCGCCATGGGGAGGAAGTAGACGGTCTCGGCTCCGGCGATGAGCAGCCACACGTCGACGCCGAAGATGTCCTGCCAGTGCACCAGCGGCACCATGAGCGTGGCCCCGGACAGGGCGCCGAGCCAGGCCGCGCGGCGCGTCCGGGCCCCCGCGACGGCGAGGGCGAGCAGCGCGGCGCTGAGCGGGCCCAGCCACCACAGGCCGTAGGGCGGCAGCGCGAAGAGCTGGGCGAGACCGGAGCCGACCGCGGCGAGCACCCGCCACAGCAGGTCGTGGCGTCCCCAGCGGTGTCCCGGCGCGAAGGCGGAGGCGAGGGAGCGTGCCGGGTTCGCCGTCCGCTCCCGCCCCACCGGTTCCGGCGAGGGTCTGTCGGAGCCGTGGGCGCTGCCCTGCTCGGTGTGCTCGGCAACCACGTGGGGTGCTCGCTTTCCGCTGGCTGGTGAGAGGTGCTCGCGGTCAGCATATGGGGGGACGCGGAAAAGGCCCGAGCCACCCTTCGGACCGGCTCCGTCCCGTCGGCGGCGAGCTCGGAAGACCGTTGTCTACTGGATGTTCGGGCCTTTTCCGGGTCCAACCCCCCGCCCGGTCGCGGTACTCCACCCCTCACCCGATCCCAGCTGCACCTGGCGCGTGATGCAGCGTCCGATCGGACGAGTGGGGGCCGCACAACCGGTCCGTCCAGTGCTGGACTGGTCGTTAGGTTACCCAGACTCCCCGACCCGATGCCTCAACCCGGCTGCCGTGTCGTGGCCGCCGCCCCGAGGGTGCGGAGGGGAGAAAGGAAGGAACCGTCGGACAGGCTAACGCACCTGGGGCCGCCACGCCAGCCGAGCGGACGGGGTTTGTGTCTGACCGCAATCGGATCGACATCGACCCAAGTATGGACTTTTCGATCAGGATCGTGTCTGATGTGATCAGCACAACGGCCTGGTTCGATCAATTACGAAAGTTCCAGGTCGGCGGCGCGGACACCCCGATGATCCGCGTCGCCCCACACCTCGACCCCGGCCCGGGAGCTGACAACCATGGCGGAGATCGTCCTCGATGGCGTTGACAAGATCTACGGCGGCGACGTCAAGGCCGTCGACAACCTGAACCTGAAGATCGAGGACGGCGAGTTCATGGTGCTCGTCGGCCCTTCCGGCTGCGGCAAGTCCACCGCGCTGCGCATGATCGCGGGCCTGGAGGAGATCACGGGCGGCACGCTGGTCATCGGCGACGAGATCGTCAACGACCGCCCGCCCAAGGACCGCGACATCGCGATGGTCTTCCAGAACTACGCGCTCTACCCCCACATGACCGTCGAGCAGAACCTGGCCTTCGGCCTCAAGCTGCGCAAGGTGGCCAAGCCCGAGATCGCGCGCCGCGTCAAGGAGGCGGCCGAGATGCTGGGCCTGGAGACCTACCTCAAGCGCAAGCCGGGCGCCCTCTCCGGCGGCCAGCGCCAGCGCGTGGCCATGGGCCGCGCGATCGTGCGCGAGCCGCGCGCCTTCCTCATGGACGAGCCGCTGTCCAACCTGGACGCCAAGCTGCGCGTGCAGATGCGCGCCTCCCTCAACCAGCTCCACGAGCGCCTGGGCGTCACCACCATCTACGTCACCCACGACCAGATCGAGGCCATGACCCTGGGCGACCGGGTCGCGGTGATGCGCGACGGCCGCCTCCAGCAGGTGGACACCCCCAAGCGCCTGTTCGACGCCCCCGTCAACCTGTTCGTGGCCGGGTTCATCGGCTCCCCGGCGATGAACTTCGTCGACGCCGAGCTGGTCGCCGAGGGCGACGGCGCGGTGCTCACCTTCGCCGAGCACAAGCTGCCGGTACCGGCGAGCGTCCTGGAGGCGCGCCAGGGCCTGCGCGACTACCTGGGCCGCAGCCTCATCCTGGGCATCCGCCCCTCGGACTTCAACGACGCCGACCTGGACGGCAACGGCGACCCGCAGATCCAGGTCAAGGCGAGCGTGACCGAGGAGCTGGGCACGGAGATCAACGTGATCTTCAGCGTGGACGCCCCGCCGGTGCGCCACGAGGACGCCGCCGCCCTGGCCAAGGACGCCGCGGGCGATGAGGACGAGGGCGACGGCCTGCCGCTGGGCGGCAACACCTCGCTGTTCACCGCCCGGGTCAGCCCCCGCAGCAGCGTGCGCCCGGGCCAGCCGGTCAGCCTGTCGGTGGACGTGAGCCAGCTGCACTTCTTCGACCCGCAGAGCGGTCTGGCCATCGGCCACCCCGACAACGCCTGAGCCCGTATCCCAGCGCCCCGCCGGGCCGTCTCCCCCTCCTCCGGGAGGGGCCCTGCGGGGCGCACCCGTGCGCGGGACCCGGCGGTCGCGACCACCGTCGCGCGCCCGCGGGAACAGACCCGGCGGAAGCGCGGACCATATCCATTACACACCGGGGCAAACCTTGCTCCGAGGACACAGTCCCGCACCTTGGGGCAAGGCATCTGTTTCTTGACCCCCGGATGAGCGCACCCCAACGATTGTGTGGTGTCCAACCGAGCCCCCGGAGCCGCTCTCGTCACCGAGTCCGCGCCCGAGCCCGAGCCCGCCGTCGACGTCCTGCACGGCCGTCCCGTGCCCGACCCCTACCGGTGGTTGGAGTCCGCCGACTCCCCCGAGACGCTGCGCTGGCTGGAGGAGCGGGGCCGCGAGTACGCGGCGGAGGCGCGCACCTGGCCCCTGCGCGACCGCCTGGCCGGACTCATCCGCTCCCTGGTGGACA
>NZ_LEKI01000179.1:0-10815 GCF_001029525.1 Nocardiopsis sp. RV163
CCCCGCAGGAACCCCGTGTCCCCCCGGGACGGGCGGAGCCGCCCCCCGACGGCCGACCCGCCCAGTGAGCGGACACCCGGGGAAAGGAGGCAGAGGACCCTTCCGGGCACACGGCGCCGCGCGTCCGGACCGGCCCGGACGCGCGGCACCGGACACCCGCGTAATTCCGTTGCCCGCGCCGCCCCGGCGGGTTAGCCTGAGCGCAACATGCGCATGTGACATCGAGACCGACGACCGCCGAGCGCGCGGGGCTCGCCCACCGTGGCTGGAGCCGAATCCCCGCTCGGCGTGTACTGGCACCGTCCCCGGTGCGGTCTCGATGTCGACGACCTCCGTGTCGTCCCCGGACCGCGCCGCGCAGGCGCACCGGTCCCGCGCATCGAGGCCCACCCCGAAACGAAGGGTGGACCACCCCTATGACCCTCGGCAACACGACCGGCGCCGCCTCCGCACCGCACACCGCCCAGACCGGACCGCCCCTGCTGCGCGCCCGCGACCTCGCCAGGGCCTACGGCGACCGCGTGGTGTTCGACGGCGTGGACGTCGACGCCGCCCCCGGACAGCGGCTCGGCCTGGTGGGGGAGAACGGCTCTGGCAAGTCCACTCTCCTGCGGCTGCTGGCCGGGGAGGAGGAACCCGACGCCGGGCGGGTGGAACGCCCCGCCGACACCGGATTCCTGTACCAGGAGCTGCCCCACGCCCCGGACACGACCCTGGCCCGGGTGATCGCCGGGGCCCTCGAACCGGCCCGGCGGGTGGAACGGCGGCTGACCGCCAGCGCTGCGGCGCTGGACGGCTCGCCCGAGGACGCCGAAGCCCTGCGGGAGTACTCCGAGGCGCTGGCCGAGGCCGAACTGCTGGAGGTGTGGGACGCCGAGCGCCGGGCCGAACTGGTGGTCGCGGGACTGGGCCTGGACGGCATCGGCCCGGATCGGCCGGTGGGACGGCTGTCGGGCGGTCAGCGCGGACGCCTGGGCCTGGCCGCCCTGCTCGTGCGCCGCCCGCGCGCACTGCTGCTGGACGAGCCCACCAACCACCTCGACGACCAGGCGCTGGAGTTCCTGGAGGGGTACCTGCGCGGCCTACCGGGGGTGGTGGTGCTGGCCAGCCACGACCGGGTGTTCCTGGACGCGGTGTGCACCGGCCTGCTCGACCTGGACCCGGCCGTGGACGGCCCCGCCTACTACGGCGGCGCCTACTCCTTCTACCTGAGGGAGAAACGACTGGAGCGCGAACGCTGGGAGCAGCGCTACCGCGACGAGCAGGACGCCCTCAAGGGCCTGCGCGAGTCGGTGCGCACCACCTCCCGGCAGGTCTCGCACAACCGCGCTCCGAGGGACAAGGACAAGATGGGCTACGACTTCCTGGGCGGGCGCGTGGACAAGCAGGTCTCGCGCCGGGTGCGCAACGCCCGTAACAGACTGGAGGAACTGGAGCGCGACCAGGTGCGCAAACCGCCCAGGCCGCTGGAGTTCAGCGCATCGCTGACCCGCGACCCGGGCGCGGCCGACGGCCACGCGATCACCGTGCGCGACCTGGTCGTGCCGGGCCGGTTGCGCCTGGACCGCCTGGTCGTGCCCTCGGACGGGCGCCTGCTGGTCACCGGGCCCAACGGCGCGGGCAAGTCCACGCTGCTGTACGCCCTGGGGCGCCGGCTGCGGCCGGCGTCGGGCCAGGTGCTGTGGCGGCGGGGGGCGGCGGTCGCCCTGCTGGAACAGGACGTGGTCTTCCCCGAACCCGAGCGGACCCCCCGTTCGCTCTACGACGGGCTGAACGGAGCCCTGCCCGGCGCTCCCCGCCTGACCGATCTGGGCCTGGTCGCACCGCGCGACCTGGACCGGTCGGTGGGCACGCTCAGCGTGGGGCAGCGGCGACGCCTGGCTCTGGCGATGCTGGTGGGACGCGCCCCGGACGTGCTGCTGCTGGACGAGCCGACCAACCACCTGTCCCTGGCGTTGGCCGAGGAACTGGAGGAGGCGCTGGGCACCGCGCCCGGCGCGGTGGTGGTGGCCTCGCACGACCGGTGGCTGCGCCGCAACTGGGCCTGGTCGGAGTTGCGGCTGGCCGACGGCGCCGTGGCCGGGCGGGACACGGCCGGACCCGTGTAGGCAGTGGTTTTTGGGCCTCCGCTTCGCTTCGTCCCACCCGTCGCCCGCCACCACCAACGGACGCCTGCTTCCCCCACGGGAACCCGCCTCCGGCCCCTCCAGAACCCCGTGGGAGCCCGAACCGACCCCCACAAGCTGAGGCAGGTTCGAAAACAGGCCCCAGCGCTTTCCCCGCGCGGCCGCTGAGGAGGGCACCGCCGACCCCGTCGGCCCCTCCGGCCGTTCCCGGGCCGCCCGCCCCGCGCGCGGCCCGGGAACGGCGGACCGCTCCGGTCGCGGCCCCGTCCGACACCGTGCGGGGACACCGGCGCGGAGGCTGGAAACCCCCGCGCCGCTCATGCAAACTCTTCGTGTTCCCATAGCTGCGAAAAGTAATGTCGACTGGCAGGGGTGCACATGTCCGTGCCGATGGACGCGCCCGAGTCCTCCCAGCACGCCGACCCCGAGGCGGCGGCCGCCGGAGGACGCGGGTCGGCGAACAGGTCCCTGCGCCAGATCGCCTGGCGGCGCTTCCGCAGGGACCGCCTCGGCATGGCCGGGGGCGTCGTCGTCGTCCTGCTCATCCTGGTCGCGGTCTTCGCGCCCCTGCTCACCTCCTGGTTCGGCTACCCGCCCAACCAGTTCAACCAGGAGCTGATCGACCCGCTCACCGGCGGCGTCCTGCGCGACCCCGCCGACCCCTCCCTGGGGCTCGACCCCTGGGGCGGTATCAGCGCCGACCACCTGCTCGGCGTGGAACCCGTCAACGGGCGCGACCTGTTCAGCCGTATCGTCCACGGCGCCCGCACCTCCCTGCTGGTCGCCACGGTCGCCACCCTGGTCTGCGTGTTCATCGGCACCGTCCTGGGCATGGTCGCCGGTTACTTCGGCGGCTGGGTCGACACCGTCATCAGTCGGGCCATGGACATCTTCCTGGCCTTCCCGCTGCTGCTCTTCGCCATCGCCCTGGTCGGCGTCATCCCCGACGGCTCCTTCGGCCTGAGCGGCAACGGCCTGCGCATCGGCGTGCTGGTCTTCATCATCGGGTTCTTCAACTGGCCCTACATCGGCCGCATCGTGCGCGGACAGACCCTGACCCTCAGGGAACGCGAGTTCGTGGAGGCCTCCCGCAGCCTCGGCGCGGGCAGCGCCCACATCGTCTTCCGCGAGATCCTGCCCAACCTCGTCACGCCGATCCTGGTCTACTCCACGCTGCTCATCCCCACCAACATCCTGTTCGAGGCGGCCCTGAGCTTTTTGGGCGTGGGCATCAACCCGCCCATGGCCACCTGGGGCGGCATGCTCGACAACGCCCTGCGCTTCTACACCGTCGCGCCGCACTTCGTGCTGATCCCGGGGTTGGCCATCTTCGTCACCGTCCTGGCCTTCAACCTCTTCGGCGACGGGCTGCGCGACGCCTTCGACCCCCGCTCCTCCGACTGACGGGCCCCGCCCGTCGCGTGTCCCGGGCCGGGCACCGGCCCCACCAGCCAATCCGACCAGGAGGCAAGCTTGACCACCGACCACCACACGGGCGCGGCGCACTCCCGGCGCCGCGGACGCCGCCGGGCGACCGCGACCCTGGCCGCGGGCACGGCCGCGGCGCTGCTGCTGGCCGCCTGCGGGGGCGCGGACGGCGGCGGGAGCGGAGACGGTCCGGTCGACGCCGAGTTCAACCAGGGCGAGACCGAGGTGGTCAACCCCTCCGAGCAGGCCGGCGGAACCCTGCGCTACGCCATCTCCTCGGACTTCGACTCGCCCGACCCCGGCAACACCTACTACGCGTTCAGCTGGAACTTCAGCCGCTACTACGCTCGCACCCTGCTTACCTACGTCGGTGCGCCCGGCGATGAGGGCACCGAACTCCAGCCCGACCTGGCCGCGGAGATGCCCCAGCCCAACGGGGACCTCACCGAGTGGACGGTGCCCATCAAACAGGGGCTGCGCTACGAGGACGGCTCCGAGATCACCGCGCCCGACATCGAGTACGCCATCGCGCGCAGCAACTTCGGCGCCCAGGCCCTGCCCAACGGTCCCAAGTACTTCCAGGACCTGCTGGCCGACAGCGGCGACTACGAGGGCCCCTACGCCGACGAGGCTGACCCGCTGGCCGGGTTCGACGGGATCGAGACCCCAGACGACCACACCCTGGTCTTCCACCTCAAGGACCCCTTCGCGGAGTTCCCGTACCTGCTCATCCAGCCGCAGACCGCGCCGGTACCGCCCGGGGCCGACCGCGGCGAGCAGTACCAGAGCCGCGTCGTCTCCTCCGGTCCCTACAAGTTCGACGGCGAGTACCGGCCCGGCGTCTCCCTGAACCTGGTGCGCAACGACCAGTGGGATCCCGCCACCGACCCGACCCGCGAGGCGCTGCCGGACCGGGTCGAGGTGCAGTTGGGGGTGGAGCAGAACGAGATCGACCAGCGCCTGACCAACGGCGACCTGGACGTGGACCTGGCCGGTGCCGGGGTGGGGCCCGCGATGCGTGGCACCCTGCTCACCGACGAGGCGAGCAAGAACAGCGTGGACAACCCGCAGAGCAACACCCTGCGCTACGTCAACATCAGCACCGTCCTGGAACCCATGGACGATTTGGCCTGCCGCGAGGCGGTCATGTACGCGGCCGACCGCGACGCCCTCCAACGGGCCTGGGGCGGTGCCACCGGCGGCGACATCGCCACCCAGATCATGCCCGCGTCGCTGCCGGGGGCCGACCCCGGCATCGACCTGTACCCCTCACAGGACAACCAGGGCGACCTGGACACGGCCCGGCAGAAGCTGGAGGAGTGCGGCGAGCCCGACGGGTTCTCCACCTCCATCGGCGTCCGGGCCGACCGTCCCTCCGACGTGAGTACCGCCGAGGCGCTCCAGCAGGCCCTGGCCCGGGTGGGCATCGAGACCCGGATCAAGCAGTACCCCTCGGACACCTACACCAACACCCAGGCCGGGTCACCGTCCTTCGTGGAGGACAACGACCTGGGCCTGACCGTGTACGGGTGGGCCCCGGACTGGTCGAGCGGCTACGGCTTCATGAGCAAGATCCTGGACGGCGACGCCATCCAGGACGCGGGCAACGCCAACATCTCGGAACTGGACGACGAGCGGATCAACGGCTGGTTCGACGAGGTGGTCACCATCGAGGACCCCGAGGAGCGCGCCTCGATCTACACCCGGATCGACCGGCGGGCGATGGAGCAGGCGGCGATCCTGCCCGCGGTGTTCGAGCGCACGGTGCTCTACCGGCCACCGAACCTGACCAACGTGTACTACCACTCGGGCTACTCCATGTACGACTACATGGCGCTGGGAACCACCCGGGAGTGAGAGACAGCGGGTAGGGCCCCGTGCGGTGCGGGTCGGTGGGTGTCTTCTCCCCTCACCGGGGGCGGACCGGTGGCGCAACCGGAGCCCACCGGCCCGGTGGTGTGATATATGGCACCGAAAGGTTGCCAGGCGGCAACTTTCGTCCTCCGATCAGTGTGCCCGCAGATCATGGCGGGTAGCGTGGCATAACGGGCGTCGTCTCCCCGCTGCCGGTAGCCCTTGCATCCCCTGAGCGCTCTCCGCGCCAGCGGTGGAACGACGCTCTGCGGCACCCGCCCACGACCACGCGCGCACCGCGCGTACGTGAACGTGCTCGGTGGAGCCGCCCGCACGGCCCGGCGCGGGCCGTGCGCCGCGACGCGTGGGGAGTGGAACAACAGTGCTTGCTTCGGGGACCAGCGACCGCGCTCCGCTGGAGGACGACGGGGCCGGGGCGGTCGGCGGTCGGCCGGTCGGCGCGGTCCCGGCGCCCTCCGCTGTCGCCAAGCTCCGCCACGCCGCCCGCGAGCTGGGCAACATCCTGCACCCGGTCCGCCTCGTGGAACAGGCGGTGCGCTTCCCGGTACCGGAGGCGGCCCAGACGTGCGCGCTCTTCCTCGCCCAGCCCGACGGTTCGGTGCGCTGGACCGCCGCGTTCACCTCCGAGAGCGGACGCCGCCGCGTCGGAACCGGCGAGGGCGTCTGGGGCCGGGGCACGGTGGACGGCGCCGCCTGGCTGAACGAGGTCGTGGACGGGGCGCGCACGGTGGCCGAACCCACGCCCGGAGACCCCGTCGAGAAGCTCCTCCTGGAACTGGCCGGGTACGACGGCGCCCGGGGCGCGCTGTGCGCCGTGGCCGTCCCCGGCCTGTCCGGAACCGCCGGAGCGCTGCTGTTCCACCGCGCCCGCGGGTACTTCGACGCGGCGGACACCGAGGCGCTCACCGAGTACGCCGAGCGTGTGGGCTCGGCTCTGGGCGCCGCCCACATGTACCAGTACCAGGCCCGCACCGCCTCCACCCTCAAGGCCGCGCTGGTCCCGGCGCCCCTGCCCGGCGTCGCGCACGCCGTGCTCGGCGCGGCCTTCCGCTCCGCCGTCGAGGCCGAGCGCATCGGCGGCGACTTCTACCAGGTCAACGAACTGGAGGAGGGCTTCGACTTCTCCTTCGGGGACGTGTGCGGCAAGGGCAACGACGCCGCCCTCCTGACCGGGATGATCCGCCAGTCCCTGGAGGCGCTGCGGCTGGTCGAACAGGATCCCCGGCGGCTCCTGGAGCTGCTCAACGTCCTGCTGCTGCGCACCGACCCCGAGAAGTTCAGCACCATGCTCCTCGGACTCGCCAGCCCTCTGCCAGGCGGCGGGCTGCGCGTCCGCGCCGCCGGGGGAGGCCACCCGCCCCCGCTCGTCGTGGGCGTGGACGGCACCGTCCGGGAGGTGTCCATCGGAGGCCTGTTCGTGGGCGCCGTGGAGGAGGCCGTCTTCCGGGAGACGGAGTTCACCCTGGCCCCCGGTGAGACGATGGTGGTCTTCAGCGACGGGGTCACCGAGGCGCGCAACCCCCTGTTGGGCGGGCAGATGCTCGGGGAGGAACGCCTGGCCCGGCTGCTCTCCGAGTGCGGCGGGATGCCCGCCCCGGCCGTCGCGGACCGGATCGTCCAGGTGGTCGGCGACTGGCTCGACGGAGGGGAGCACGACGACATCACTGTGCTCACCATTCAGGCCCGCGCCGCGCGGGGAGGCCCCGCCGGTGACCGCTGACCACGGCATCCTGCCGGACGCGGTCGCGCCCCTGTCGCCCGCCGTCGTCGCCGACGACTTCTTCGCGCGCGTGCGCGACATCGACGACGCGGGAGCCCTGGCCGTGGTGCGGGAGGCGCTGGCGGCCGGAGTCGACCACGAGTCACTGGTCTTGGACGTGATCGCGGTGTCCCAGATGCGCGTGGGCATGATGTGGCAGGCCAACGAACTCTCGGTGGCCCGGGAGCACGCCGCCACCCACATCGGCGAACTCGCCCTGGGCCTGGTCCTCGAACACGGCCTGGCGCGCGTCGCGGAGGAACGCCCCCTGGGCTCGGTGGTGGTGGCCTGCGTGGAGGGGGAGTGGCACGGCCTGCCCGCACGGCTGCTCGGGGACGTGCTGCGCCTGCGCGGCTGGAGGGTCACCTTCCTCGGGGCGAGCGTGCCCGCCCACCACCTGACCCTGCACCTTCAGGAGACCGCGCCCGACGTGGTCGCGCTGAGCTGCTCCCTGCCCTCGCACCTGGTCAACGCCCACGCCATGATCACCGCCGCCGCGCGCACCGGCGTGCCCGTCATCGCCGGGGGGCGCGGCTTCGGGCCGGACTCCTCCCTCGCGCTCCGACTGGGCGCGAGCCTGTGGGCGGCCGACGCCCGCTCCGCCGCCGACCTGCTGGAGCGGCGCATGCCGCTGTCGTCCCTGCGGCCCAGGGAGGAAGCGCTGACCCCGGCCGCCGAGTACGCGAGCCTGGTGCAGCGACGCCGCGACCTGGTGCGGACCGGTGTGGAGCACGCGCGCGCCCTCTACACGGCCCGGGGCGCCAGCCTGGAGGGTGCGGACCTGGACCGGACGGTCGAGGACTTGGGGCACATCATCGACTTCCTGCTGACGTCGCTGTACGTGGGCGACGGTGCGGTCTTCACCCGTTTCCTGGCCTGGACCCGCGGTGTGCTGGAGGTGCGCGGGGTCCCGGCTGTGGGGGTGGCCCGCGTCCTGGAGCTCCTCGAAGGGGAGCTGTTCGACTACCCCCAGACGTGCGCGGCGCTGCGCGCGGGGCGGGCCGTGCTCGGCTGAGGCGCCGGCCCTGGCGGGTCCCTTCGCCGCCGCGCCGGCGCCGGACCAGCTCAGGGAGAGGCCGGGGGGCGGCTGTGGTTGAGGAGTGCGGCGATGTGTTCTTCGGGGTAGCGGCGTGCTCCGCCGGTGGTGCGGAAGGGCCGGAGGACGTTGTCCCATCGGCCTCGGTGGAGGCTGCGGGGGCGGATGTTGAACAGGGCGGCGACTTCGCTGGGTGTGAGGACGTCGGGGCAGTCGTCGAGGAGGTAGCTGTAATCGGGCACGAGGAGCTTTCCGTGTCTCGTGGGTTCGGTACTCGGTGCTGAGTGTTGTGCGGGTGGCTGGTGGGGCGGCCCCGCCCTCCCGGGGAAGGGGAGGGCGGGGCTTCAAGCCGGTGCTCTTCGCATCGGCCCGTCCGCACCCGCCCGGGGGCCGGGTCGGGCGGTGCGGAGCATGGAGCGCTGAGCGCTCACAGCGAGGTGCGGGTTACCGGGGGAAGACGGCGCGGACGGTGAGCGCGCCGCAGGAGTGCTGCTTCCAGTCCCAGTAGGAGCACGGGACCTCGACCACTCGCAGCCCGTTGCCACTGGGGCGCAGGGGTTCGGGGCTGGCCACGCTCGGGAACGTGGGTTCCGCGCCGGGGCTGGGTCCCTTGTCGGTGACGCGGAGTTCGGGTTGGCGCGGGGCGTATTCTCCGAGCGCCCAAGGCCCGTCCGGGGCAGTGCACCAGTCAAGGGCGGAAAGTGGCCGACTCGGTCGATGCGTGATCCCCAGCGCCACGGAAGGCGTGCTCCGGGCGGTTGAGCGCGACCGAGCGATTACATTGAGTTACTGTCTGCTTGCGGGCGGGTACCGTTCGCGGACCCGTCCCGCCCCGCCCGGCCCCGACGACAGAGAGCACGCGCGTTGCTGACCTACATCCTGCGCCGCCTGGGCGCCGGACTCCTGCTCCTGGCCGTGGTCACCATGGTCACCTTCGCCATCTTCTACGTGGTGCCCCGGTGGGCGGGACGCACGGTCGAACAGCTCGCGACGATGTACGTGGGCCGCGCCCCCACACCCGAGGCCATCCAGGCGACCATCGACCGCCTGGGCCTGGACCGGCCCGTCGCCGTGCAGTTCGGGGAGTTCGTCAGGGGCCTCTTCTTCGGCGCGGAGTACCGCTTCGGCAACGACACGATCGAGTGCGCGGCACCGTGCCTGGGCTACTCCTTCCAGACCTACCAGGAGGTCTTCCCCGAGATCGTGGCGCGGCTGCCGGTCACGGCGTCGCTCGCCCTCGGAGCGGGGGTGATCTGGCTGGTGGGCGGCATCCTGGTCGGAGTGGTCTCCGCGGTGTGGAAGGGCAGCCTGTTCGACCGGCTGGCGATGGCCGTCGCCCTGGCCGGGGTGTCGCTGCCGATCTTCTTCACCGGTCTGCTGTCCCTGGCCTTCCTCGTGCACGCATGGGGGCTGTTCGGTACCCCGGGCTACGTCCCCTTCGGCGAGGACCCGTCCAGGTGGGCGCAGGGGCTGCTGCTGCCGTGGCTGACGCTGGCCTTCCTGCACGCGGCCATGTACGCCCGCCAGACGCGCGCGGGCATGCTGGAGACCCTGGGCGAGGACTACATCCGCACCGCCCGCGCCAAGGGGCTGAGCGAGCGCCGCGTGGTGCTCAAGCACGCGCTGCGCCCCACGCTGACCCCCATCGTGACCATCTTCGGCCTGGACCTGGGGCTCGTGCTGGGCGGCGCGGTCCTGACCGAGCAGGTCTTCTCCCTGAACGGGATCGGCCGGTACGCGGTCACCGCCATCATGCAGAGCGACCTGCCGGTGATCCTGGGCGTGACGCTGTTCGGCGCGTTCTTCATCGTGCTCTGCAACCTGGTGGTGGACCTGCTGTATCCGCTGATCGATCCGCGCGTGCGCATCCACGGATAACCGTGTCGGGCGTACACACACGCCGAACACGGCCCGGGCCGCCGCGTCCGGGGGACGGAAAGGAAGGGGTCGTGTGAGCGAGTCCGCGGCGTCGGGGCCGGTAGTGCGGGTGGAGGACCTGCGGGTGGTGTTCCCGACCATGGACGGCGACGTACGGGCGGTGGACGGTCTGTCCTTCGCCGTGCCCGTCGGGGGAGCGCTGGGCATCGTGGGCGAGTCGGGCTCGGGCAAGAGCGTGACCTCGCTGGCCCTGATGGGCCTGCACCGGGGCAGCCGGGCGCGGATCACCGGGGAGGTCGAGGTGGCGGGCACCGATGTGGTCGGCGCCCCGGACAGGAGGCTGCGGCGGATGCGCGGCAACGACATCGCCATGGTCTTCCAGGACCCGATGCAGTCGCTGCACCCGCAGTTCACCGTCGGCAACCAGCTGGTGGAGGCGCTGCGCGTGCACCGGTCCGGGGTGTCGAGGTCCCGGGCCCGCGAGCGCGCGGTGGAGTCGTTGGAGCGGGTGGGCATCCCCGAGCCCGCCAAGCGGGTCAACTCCTACCCGCACGAGTTCTCCGGCGGCATGCGCCAGCGCGTGCTGATCGCGATGGGGCTGATGTGCGAGCCCAAGGTGCTGCTGGCCGACGAGCCCACCACCGCCCTGGACGTGACGGTGCAGGCCCAGGTCCTGGACCTGCTGGACGAGCTGCGCCGCGACCTGGGCATGG
>NZ_LEKI01000017.1:0-57504 GCF_001029525.1 Nocardiopsis sp. RV163
TCCCCCCGGGCCCCGCCCCGCCCGTTCCGCGAAGGCACGACCGAGTCCAGGACACCATCATGCGACCACTGAGCATCCTCTCCTCGACGCTGGCCGTCACGGTTCTCCTCACCTCCTGCTCCAGCGGCACGGACGGCTCCGACCGGGCCGACACGCGCGGGGTGACGGACGACGCCGTCGTCATCGGCACGCACCAACCGCTCACCGGAGCGGCCTCCCCGGGTTTCCGCCACGTCTCCACCGGCGCCCGCGCCGTGTTCGACTACATCAACGACAACGGCGGCATCCACGGCCGCCGGATCGAGTACCAGGTCCAGGACGACGCGTTCGACCCCGCGCAGACGCTGGAGGCCACCCGCAGCCTCATCGACGACCAGGAGATCTTCGCCATGCTCGGCGGCCTGGGCACCCCCACCCACGAGGCCGTGATCGAGGAGCTCAACGAGGCGGGCGTCCCCGACCTGTTCGTCTCCTCCGGCGCCCTGGCCTGGGACCAGCCCGAGGTCTACCCCTACAGCTACGGCTTCCAGGTGGACTACACCCGGGAGGCCAAGATCCAGGGCCAGTACATCGCCGAGAACTTCCCCGGCGACAGGGTCGGCCTGCTCTACCAGAACGACGACGTGGGCCCCTCCTCGCACGCGGGGATCGAGCAGTACCTCACAGAGGAGATCGTGGCCTGGGAGTCCTACGACCCCGGCGTCCCCGAGCTCGCCGGACAGGTCCGGGAACTCAAGCGGTCCGGCGCCGAGATCGCCGTCTGCCACTGCATCCCCGCCTTCCTGGCCCTGGCCGTCCTGGAGGCCACCGCGATCGGCTACACCCCGCAGTGGGTGGCGCCCAGCTTCGGCGGCGACGTGGCGGTGGCCACCGGGCTGATCGAGGAGTACGCGCAGGGCACGGCGGCCGAGAGCGTACCGCCCGAGGCCTTCCTGGACGACCTGATCATCACCGCGTTCCTGCCGATGGCCGCCCAGCGCAAGGACCCGTGGACGAAGTTCTTCCTGGAGATCCACGAGAGGTACAACGAGGGCACGCCCTTCACCGACACCACCGTCTACGGCATGGCGCAGGCGGTCCTGTTCGCCCAGGTGCTGGCGGAGACCGGCCCCGACCTGACCCGGGAGAACCTGCTCGCCACCCTCGACTCCCACGAGTGGACGGGGCCCGGCCTGGTGCCGTTCAACGCCACCGAGGACGACCACAGCGGCTACGCCGGGGTGATGGTGGTGCGGCACCACTCCGGTGAGGAGCCCGAGGTGCTCCAGGAGCCCATGGTCACCGACAACGGCGGCGGGGAGATCCTGCCCTCCGAGCTGGACCGGCCCGCGCCCGACGAAGTGGCCCTCTTCGGGGGGACCGGCGGCTAGGCTGTGCTTCTCCCGACCTCCGCTCCCTTCGCCCGCCACCACCCTCGACGGATGCCTACGGCGCGGTTCTGCTCGTGCTCGGCTCCCCCTGAGGGCGGGAACCTTCGGCCCTGCGTCGACGTCCTCGTTCCTCGGGCGTGTCCTCCGGGCCTCCAGAACCCCGCCGGGCGCCCAGCCGGCCCCAGGCCGGCGCAGGAGGACATTCAAAAAGCGGGCCCCGGCCCGGCGGCGGGCGGGCGCGCGATGGCCTCGGGAAGGCGCGTGTTCGGCGCACTCCTCAGGACCGGGCCCGCACGCGGCGCGAGCGCACCCACCAGACCGCACCGATCACCGCCGCGAGCACCGCCCCGCCCACGGCCGCCGGCGGGCCCAGGTCCGTGCCGCCGACGCCGACCAGCACCAGCGCCGCCGTGCCCGGGACCCCGCCCAGGAGCGTGCCCAGCGCGAAGGGCCACATACGCACCCGGGTCAGCCCGAAGCCGTAGTTGACCACCTGGTAGGGGATGACAGGGACCAGGCGCAGTTGGAGCACCGCGAGGAGGGCGCGCCCGCCCGCCAGGGTCTCCAGCCGGGCGCGGGCCCCCTCGGGCAGCCTCCGGGCCACCGCGTCGCCCGCCACGCGGCGGGCGACCCAGAACTGCGCCAGCGCGGCGCACACCCCGCCCGCCACGGCCAGGACCAGGCCCAGGGACATTCCGAAGAGCAGTCCGGCGGCGGCGTTGAGGGCGGGTCGGGGCAGAAGGGCGAACACCCCCAGCAGGTACACGCCCAGGTAGGCCAGCGGAGCGGCGGATCCGGCCTCCTCCACCCAGGTCTGGAGGGTATCCAGGTCGGGGCCCCACAGCAGCGCTGACACCAGCAGCGCCACCCAGAGCAGCAGCAGGGCGAGCCGCGACACGTCCGCGGCGCGCGAGCCGCGCGTGTCCTCACCCATGGCCACAGCGTACGCCCGGCACCGTGATCCCACGGAACCGCGCGTACGCGCCGTCCGGTACGAACGGGCGGTCCGCGCTATGCCGGCCTGCCTGGGTGTTCGGAGTCCTCGGGGAGGCGGAGGACGAACGCCGCCCCGCCGAGCAGTTCGCTGTGTCCGGCCAGCAGGCTGCCGCCGTGGGCCCGGGCGATCTCCCGGGAGATGGCCAACCCCAGGCCGCTGCCGCCGGGATCGCGCTCACGCGACTCGCTCAACCGCGCGAAGCGATCGAAGATCCGCTCCCGCTCCCCGGGCGGAATCCCCGACCCGTCGTCGTGCACCTCCACCACGGCGAAACCGTCCTCCCTCCCGACGATGACGTCGACACGGGATGCGGCGTGCCGGTCGGCGTTGGCGATCAGGTTCGTCAGGACCCGCACTAGCCGCAGGCGGTTGGCGACGACGTGGACCGGCCCGGAGGAGTGCAGCCGCAGTTCGGGAATACGGCGCTCGGACGGGAACTCCTGCGCGACCAGCGCGGACAGGTCCAACCGCTCCCGAGCGGGAGCGGTACCGGCGTCCAGACGGGCGAGTTCGAGCAGGTCGGCGACGATGTTCTCCAACCGCTCGGTGTCCGAGAGCAGGCCGGTGAGCAGCCGTTCACGCGCTCGGACGTCGGGGTCGGGATCGGAGAGCTCCACCTCCAGCTTGGTCCGCATCCCGGCGATGGGGTTGCGCAGCTCGTGGGAGGCGTCGGAGACGAACCGGCGCTGCCGGGCCATCCCCTCCTCCATCCGCTCCAGGCTCTGGTTGGCGGTACGGGCCAGGTGGGCGATCTCGTCGCCGCTGCCGGGCACCGGGAGCCTGCGGTGCAGGTCACTGACGGAGAGGGTGTCGAGCTGGGCCCTGATCTCCTCCACCGGGCGCAGCGCGCGGCCGACGCCGTGCCAGATGACGAACCCGGTGATGGCGAGCAGGGCGCAGGACATCACCACCAGCGTGTTTTCGAGTACGCGGGTGGCCACGATCTGGGGCGTGGACACCGCCGCCAGGACGACGACGTCCCCGTAGGCGGTGTCGTCGACGGCGTAGCCCGACACCAGCAGGCAGGTCCGGGGGTCGACGCCCGCGACCGGCCCGCAGACCGTGGTGTCCACCCGCGTGTCGGGGGCGGTGGGGCGTTCTGAGGTCAGCTGCGGCTGGCCCTCCATGGCGTCGCTGGAGGCGAGCACCGCACCGGAGTCGCGCGCGACGACCTGGATCCGCAGGACGGACTCCCCGCTGGGGATCAGCTCCGGGTAGCGCTGGACCTCGATGTGCTGCGCGACGTCACGGGCCTCCTCAGCCGCCAGGTCGCGGACCTGTTCGACGATCGCCTCTCGGACGAGGAAGACGGTCAGGGCCAGGCCCAGTCCGGTGACCACGGCAAGTGCCGCGACCGCGCCGAACGTGACCCGGGCCCGAATCGACCGGGGACGCATCCGCTCCCACACCCTCATGGGCCCGTCATCCCAACCTGGCACCGACCCATTGTCACCCAGAGGACCGGATATCCGTCGAAGCGACGGCGGTGTGGCGGCGGTCGGCGAGCGAACCGTCCGTTACTGCTCGTAGGGGGAGGGCGGGTCGCTGACCTCCTCCATCTCCAGAACCTCGAACTCGTGCTGGCTGACGTCGGCGATGTCGCCCTCGGGTTCGACCCAGGTGCCCCGCACCGTCCACCAGCTGTCGGTCTCCGGCGCGGGCTCGTTGGAGACGTGCACCTTGTTGACGATGGCGTCGGCCGCGCAGCAGGACATCTGGAGGCGGGCCAGGAACCACCCCTCCCCCTCGGGGTCGGGCACCGCGAAGCCGGTCAGCTCGACTTCGCGCCCCGCCAGTTGGCGCTCCTCGTCCACCCAGGCGCGCATCACGAACTGGCGGATGTCCATCGCGACGACCTCGCCCGGCCCGGCCTCGGCCAGGCCGTCCTCGAACCGGCCGGGGCGCGCCTGCTCGGGCGGCGGGGCGGAGGAGGCGGTGCTGGACTCCACGGTGTAGGCGCCCAGCGCGGGCGGGGCGACGACGAAGACCGCGACCACCGGCAGCAGGAGCAGCCAGGCCACTTTGGGCGCGCGGGAGTGGTCGTGGCCGTCGGCGGAGTGGTCGGAGTGCTCCTCCGGGGCGGTCTCGCCCGCCCTCTCGCCGCGCAGCTCCGCCACGATGATGAGCACGCCGAGCACGGCCATGACCACGCCCGCGGCGATGAGGAAGGGGCCGAAGCCCGCCTTGACCCAGTTGAGGTAGAGGTCGGTGGGCACCGTGCTGGTGAGCGCGGCGGCGCCGAGCAGGACGAGGGTGAGCCCCTGGGCGATGCGGTTCACAGGACGAGGCCTCCGATCAGGAAGGTGCTGAGCAGCCCGACCAGCAGGCACATCGGCGCGAAGCGCACGACGAAGCGCCAGCCGAACACGCCCGCCTGCATCGCGATGAGCTTGAGGTCGACCATCGGGCCGATCACCATGAAAGCGAGCTTGGCGGTGGGCGAGAACTCGGTGAGGCTGACCGCGACGAACGCGTCGGCCTCGGAGCAGATGGACAGCAGGATGGCGAGCAGGGCGAGCACGAGCACCGAGACGACCGGGAGCCCGGCCACCGTGACCAGCCACTCGCGCGGGACCAGGACGTTGAGGGAGGCCGCGGCCAGGCCGCCGACCACGAGGTAGCCGCCCGCGTGCATCATGTCGTGCAGCATGGACTCGCGGAAGACGGCCCACCGGGACTCGCCGGGGGCGTGGGTGCGCGAGGGCAGGCGCAGCCAGTCGGTCCGGCCGAAGCGCACCCAGATCCATCCGATGACCACGGCGGCCAGCAGCGAGGCGACGAACCGGGCCAGCACCATCTCGGGCTGTCCGGCGAAGGCCACCGCGGTGGCGATCATGACGATCGGGTTGATGGCGGGCGCGGCCAGCAGGAAGGTCAGCGCGGCGGCGGGGGCCACTCCGCCCTTGATCAGGCTTCCGGCGATGGGGACCGAGGCGCACTCGCACCCGGGCAGCAGTGCGCCGGAGGCCCCGGCCACCGGCACCGCCCGCGCGGGGTTGGAGGGGATGAGGCGCTGGTAGACCGAGGTCGGGACGAACGCGGTGAGCGCCGCCGACAGCGCGACGCCGAAGACCAGGAAGGGCAGCGCCTGGAAGCTGATCGCGGTGAAGATGGTGGCCCAGGCCAGGAAGGCGTCGCTGGTCAGCCGGTCGGTGACCCAAGCGTGCCCCATCGCCATGGCGGTGATGAACAGGGCGAACAACCAGACCGTCCCGGTCCTGCGCTGACCGCTCCTTCGCCCCCAGTCCTCGGGGGGCAGTTCGTCGCCGCGGTCGCTCCACCCTCCGGCGAGGGTGTCGCCGAGCGAGGCGGAGACTTTGCGTGGGGCGGAGCCGGGCGCGGCGGGGTCGGGTACGGCGGCGGGCGTCGTCCGGTCGGACACGGTGGTACTCCGCGGTGGTCGGGTGGGAACTCCACGCATCGTACCGAAAATCGTTTTCGCCCGTCAGCGTCCCACTCCGGCCTGTGGACGACCGGGCCCCGGTTCAGCCCAGGGAGCCCGTCCCGGCGAGGAAAATGGTCCTCTGCGCTCCCCACACATCCACCTACCGCACCAGTCCCGCGGGCACCATCGCGGCGAGCGCCCTCGGGGCCCCGGGCCTGGGGGCCGCCACCAGGACGAGCGCGACGGCGCACCGGTCAGCGGCCGCGTCGGCGAACAGGCCGCCGAAGCCCCAGGGCAGCAGTGCCGTCACGAGTGGGGAGAGGCCGCCCGGGGCGGGCCCGGCCAGTGCGGCCAGGAGGAGCACCAGGGGAGCGGGGAGACCGGTGGAGGGGGTGTCTTCACACCCCGGTTATCGTCCGGTGCCGGAGCCCCGGTTCCCCTCCTCGGGTCCCTCGTCGCCGTCGGGCCGGTCTGCGTCACCGGCCTCGTCCACGGCCGTCGCACCGTGCGACTCCGCCTCCTCCGTGCCGGGCCGCCCGCCTTCCCGCCCGTGCTCCTCAGCGACCGTGCCCGGGTCCGGGGGCGCCTCGCCCTCGTCCCGGGGGACGTCCTCGGGCTGGGGCCCGGAGGCCGGGCCCCAGCACTCCACGTTGCGCAGGCCGGGCATCTTGGCGAGCGTGAACTGGGGGTCCAGACCGTTGCGCAACTGACGGCTGTAGTCGGCCAGCAGCCGGAACGCGGTCCCCGACAGCGGCGCCAGGGCCAGCAGGTTCACGGTGGCCATGACGCCCATGGAGATGTCGGCCAGGCTCCACACCAGGGTCAGGGGCGCCACGGAGCCGAGGAGGACCGCCGCCAGGACCGCGTAGCGGAAGTAGGTCATGTGCCGGGGGCTGCTGTCCAGGAACTGGAGGTTGGTCTCCCCGTAGTAGTAGTTGCCCAGCACGGAGGTGAAGGCCAGCAGGGAGAGGATCACCGTGAGCGCGTGGACCGACCACGCGCCCAGGCTGGCCTCCAGCGCGCCCTGCGTGACCTGGATGCCCTGGTCGTCCCCGTACTCGGCTCCGCTGACCAGCACGATGAAGGCCGTCACCGAGCACACCAGCCAGGTGTCGAAGTACACGCCCAGCGTCTGCACGAGCCCCTGCTTGACCGGGTGGGAGACCGAGGCTGTGGCACCGGCGTTGGGGGCCGATCCCAGGCCCGCCTCGTTGGAGAACATGCCGCGCCGCATGCCCTGGACGATGGCCGTGCCCACGCCCCCGGCGACGAACTCGCGCGCGCCGAACGCCGACGCGAAGATGTCGCCGACTACCCGGGGCAGCTCCCCTATGTTGAGGGCGACCACCCACAGGCCGATCAGGATGTACAGGACGGCCATGAGCGGGACCAGCGCCTGGGCGGTGTGCGCGATGCGCCGGACCCCGCCGAAGACCACCAGCGCGGTCAGGCCCACTAGCACTAGCCCGATCACGGTCGACAGCGGCAGGCCGGGCGTCCCGCCGAGGGTCCCCACGGAGGTGGACACGGCGGCGGCGATGCTGTTGGCCTGCACCGTGTTGAACACGAGGCTGAAGGTCACGGTGATGATCACCGCGAACAGCGCGCCCATCCACCGCCTGTCCAGCCCCTTCTCCATGTAGTAGGCCGGACCGCCCCGGAAACCGGTGCTGGTGCGCACCTTGTACAGCTGGGCCAGGGTGGACTCCACGAACGCCGCCGCGCCCAGCACGGCGGCCATCGTCCACATCCAGAACACCGCGCCCGGACCACCCAGGACGATCGCCGTGGACACGCCGACGATGTTGCCCGTCCCCACCCGTGAGGCGGCGGAGATGGAGAAGGCCTGGAAGGAGGAGATCTCCCGCCGGCCGTCGGGGGCCACCCCCGGAGCGCTGCCCAGGACGCGGAACATCTCCGGCAGCAGGCGCACCTGCACGATCCCCGAGCGCACCGTGAAGTAGACGGCCAGGACGATCAGGAGCGGGATGAGGAAGTAGCTCCAGAAGAAGTCGTTGACGGCGACGACTGCGTTGTTCACGCGCTCCCCTTCAAGCGGTCCGGTCTTCGGCAAGTGTCCACGTCACCGGAGGTGGGAGCCCGTGCGGACACGCGAAGGGGCGGTAAAGGACCGTAACGGGTCAACAACCCGCCGCGGGCACATGATCGGGCCCCGGCCTGTGGTGGGGGCGCCCATGGTCAGCCGCGTCCGTGCTCCCTACGGTTCCGGACATGAGACAGAGAGCCTCCTTCGGGCGGGTGGTCACCGCCAGCCTCATCGGCACGACGATCGAGTGGTACGACTTCTTCCTCTACGGGTCGGCCGCCGCCCTCGTGTTCAACCACGTCTTCTTCCCCGAGTCCGATCCGCTGGTTGGCACCATGCTGGCGTTCACCACCTACGCGGTGGGGTTCGTCGCGCGTCCGCTGGGCGGCCTGGTCTTCGGCCACTTCGGCGACCGGATCGGCCGCAAACAGCTGCTGGTCGTCAGCCTGCTGCTGATGGGCGGATCGACGTTCGCGATCGGCCTGCTGCCGACCTACGCGGCGATCGGCGTGGCCGCACCGCTGCTGCTGACGCTGCTGCGGGTGGTCCAGGGCTTCGCCCTGGGCGGCGAGTGGGGCGGCGCGGTGCTGCTCGTCGCCGAGCACGGCGAGCCGCGGCACCGTGGGTTCTGGGCGTCCTGGCCGCAGGCGGGCGCTCCGGGCGGCAACCTGCTGGCCACCGCCGTGCTGGCGGTGCTGGCAGTGGTGATGAGCGACGCGGCCTTCCTGTCCTGGGGCTGGCGCGTGCCGTTCCTGCTCTCGGGCGTGCTGGTGCTCGTCGGCCTGTGGGTGCGCCTGGCGGTCAGCGAGTCGCGGGTCTTCCGCGAGGCGCACGAGCGGGCGGCGGCCTCGGCCCGGCCCGAGCGCGCCCCGATCCTGGGAGTGCTGCGCGACCACTGGCGCGAGGCCCTGGTAGCCATGGGCGTGCGCATGGCCGAGAACGTGTCGTACTACGTCGTCACCGCGTTCATCCTGGTCTACGCGACGCAGGAGGCGCGGATGCCCAACGGCCAGGTGCTCAACGCGGTGCTCGTCGCCTCGGCGGTGCACCTGGTGACCATCCCCGCCTGGGGAGCCCTGTCGGACCGGATCGGCCGCAGGCCGGTGACCGCGCTGGGGGCCGCAGGGGCGGGGCTGTGGGTGTTCGCCTTCTTCCCGCTCGTGGACGCGGGGACCTTCTGGTCGGTGACCCTGGCCGTGACGGTCGGGCTGGTCCTGCACGGGGCCATGTACGGCCCGCAGGCGGCCTTCTTCTCCGAGCTGTTCAGCACCCGTGTGCGCTACTCGGGAGCGTCGGTGGGCTACCAACTGGCGTCGATCGTGGCGGGCGGGCTGGCCCCGCTGATCGCGACGGCACTGCTGGCCTCGTTCGGCAGCAGCGTGCCGATCTCGCTGTACGTGGCCGCCATGGCTGCGGTCACCCTGGTCGCCGTCGCGGCCTCACGCGAGACCAGGGGCAGCGACCTGCGGGAGGTGGCAGTGTCCGAGAGGAGAGTGTGACCCCGGTGAAAGGGCCCGGGCCCGGCAGGTGCCACCTGCCGGGCCCGGGTCTGTCATAGCACCGGTACCGCTCCTAACACGGGAGCGGCGACGGGATCAGTACTGCGGAGCGGAGTCGAAGCGCTCCTCGCGGCGCGGTCCGCGACGGTCGCCTCGGTAGCCGCCGCGGTTGTCGCCGCCCCGGTAGCCACCGCCGCCGCGGTTGTCGCCGCCACGGTAGCCACCGCCGCCGCGGCGGTCGCCGCCACGGTAGCCGCCCTCGCCGCGCGGGGAGAAGTCGCGCCGGTCGCCACCGGGGCGGTCGCCCCGGTAGCCGCCGCGGCTCTCGTCCCCGCGGCGCTCGCCGCCGCGGTAGCCGCCCTCGCCGCGCGGGGAGAAGTCACGCCGCTCACCGCCGGGGCGGTCGCCCCGGTAGCCGCCGCGGTATCCGCCGCCGCCCCGGTAGCCGCCACCGCCACCGCGGGGGCCGCCCCGACGGGGGCCGCCGCGGCCGCGGCGCTCGCGCACGGGCTCCGGCGGCTCGATCCACGGCTCCCAGGAGGGCTCCTTGGCTCCGGTGACCTCGCTGAGCAGCTCGTCGCCCGGGTTGACCAGGTGCTGCTTGGCCTCGACACCGGCGTCGCTGAGCAGGCGGCGGGCCATGCGGCGCTGGTTGGGCGCCACCAGGGAGACGACCAGGCCGGAGGCGCCCGCGCGGGCGGTACGGCCGCCGCGGTGCAGGTAGTCCTTGTGGCCGGTGGGCAGGTCGACGTTGACGACCATGTCGATGCCGTCGACGTGGATGCCGCGGGCGGCGACGTCGGTGGCGACCAGGGCCTGGATGCGGCCCTCACGGAACTTGGCCAGGGTGCGGGTGCGCACGCTCTGGGTCTTGCCGCCGTGCAGGGAGGCGCAGGGGACACCGGCCTGGGCCAGTTGCTCGCTGATGGTGTCGGCGCGGTACTTGCTGCGCACGAACAGGATCGTGCGGCCCTCGCGCGCGGCGATCTGGGTGACGATCGTGTTCTTGTCGCGGGGCAGCACCTTGAGCAGGTGGTGCTCCATCTTGGTGACCTGCGAGACCGGCGGGTCCACGGAGTGGGTGCGCGGCTCGTTCATGTACTTGCGGACCAGCTTGTCGACGTCTCCGTCGAGCGTGGCCGAGAACAGCAGGGTCTGGCCGTCGGGGCGGACCTGGTCCAGGAGCTCGCTGACCTGCGGCATGAAGCCCATGTCGCACATCTGGTCGGCCTCGTCGAGCACCGAGATCTCCACGTCGCCCAGGTCGCAGGCGCCCTGGTCGATCAGGTCGGACAGGCGGCCCGGGGTGGCGACCAGGACCTCGACGCCGCGGCGCAGCTCGTTGATCTGGCGGGTGTAGGAGCTGCCGCCGACGACGTCGCCCACGCGAACGCCCACGACGCGGGCGTAGGTGCGCAGGGCGTCGCGGACCTGGTGGGCCAGCTCGCGGGTGGGCACCAGGATCAGGGCCCGGGGCCGGTTGGCGGCGGCGCGGCGCTCGGCGGCGCGCATCAGGACCGGCAGGCCGAAGGCCAGGGTCTTGCCCGATCCGGTGCGGCCGCAGCCGAGGACGTCGCGGCCCTCGATGGCGTCGGGAATGGTGGCGGCCTGGATCGGGAACGGGGTGGTCACACCGTTCTTGGCCAGTTCCTCGACGATGTCCTGGGGCAGCCCCAGGCTGTCGAAGGCAGGCATTACGGCAGTGTCCGTCGTCAAGTGACGTGTACCTTCCTCATCGTTTGGCGGCGTTTCGAGGAAGGCTTCACACGGCCATGACGACCCAGCGAAGAAATCACACAAACGCGCCTGATCACACGCGGAAGCGGGCCCCATCGTGTGTGGGGCTCCTGAGCTCGTGAGATCCTCACTGGCGTGGGGGGACGAGCGACTCTTCGGGTCAAGAGTGGCGCCGACCGGGTCGGCACGCTCTCCGCGTCTTGCGCGGCCTCGGCGCGCTCGGATGCGCGCGGCATGTCACGACCGCTCGCAGAAGACTACTAGAGATCGTCTCGCAGCGGGGACCGGGTGGGGGTTTTCGACCGGTGACAAGGGTCTCCCCCTACTGTCCACATCTTCGCGCAACCGCTGGGCACGCGGCTCCGCCCCCGGCCCGGAAGGCAGGGACTGGAGGCGGAGCGGGGGCTAACGTACTCCGTCGGCCGTGGTGCGGGCCAGGGCGGCGAGCCGGGCGGCCTGCGCCGCACGCTCGGCCTCGGCCTGCTGCCGGAGGGTGTTGCCAGCGGCCTGCTGGAGCAGGGCCTTGGTGGCGGTGGCGGCCGCTCGGTCGGTGGCGAGCAGGGCGGCCACGACGTCGTCCACCGCCGCCGAGAGCTCGTCCGCGGGGACCACGAGCTCGGCCAGGCCCAGGTCGCGCGCCTCCTGGGCTCCCACGCGGCGGGCGGTCAGGCAGATCTCGATCGCGCGGTTGACGCCGACGATGTCGACCAGGGGCTTGGTCCCGGTGAGGTCGGGGACCAGCCCCAGGGCGGGCTCCTTCATGCACAACCGGGCGTCGTCGGCCAGGATGCGCAGGTCGCAGGAGAGTGCGAGCTGGAAGCCCGCGCCGATGGCGTGGCCGCGCACGGCAGCGACGGTGACCAGGTCGGGGCGGCGCAGCCAGAGGAAGCCCTCCTGCAGACCGGCGATGTAGTCGCGCACCTCGGCCTCGGAGGCGGTGCCGTCGGCCAGCCCCGCGACCATGGAGCGCTCGCCGTCGACGCCCTCGGGGCTGAACATCCCGAGGTCGATCCCGGCGGAGAAGATGTCCCCGTCCCCGTCGACGACGACGATCCGGACGTCTTCGGGGAGGGTCCGGCCGACCCGGGCCAGCGTGGTCCAGGTGCGCCCGGTCATCGCGTTGCGGCGGTCGGGTCGGCTGATGGTGACGTGGGCGACCGGCCCCCGCACCACCAGCCTGAGCCGGGCCCGGGAGAGCTCCTCCTCGGTGGGCGCCGGTCCGGGCCCGTTCGTCGCCTGTGCCATGGGTTCCTCCGTCGTGTTCGGCGTCACCCCGGATATTACCCATCAGTAACACAGGGCGGTGAGGGGCCCGGCGCCTCACGCCTTGCGCGTGGGCCCCCCGCGGCCGCGCAGCTCCACCCCGGCCTCGCTCAGGAGCCGGTGGACGAAACCGTAGGACCGCCCGGTGGCCGCCGCCAGCGTGCGGATGCTCTCCCCCGCGTCGTAGCGGCTCTTGAGCTGGGCGGCGAGCGCGGAACGGTCCTCCCCCGCCAGCCGTGGGCGCTTGATCGGCGCGTCGTTCACTCACTCGCTCCTCAGAGTCGTCGGATCACCCGTCGTGGGCCACCCCCATGATCCGGTATCGGACCCGCGGACCGCCACACCACGCGGGCGTCCCGCCGAAGACGCCGTTTTCAGCGCGGGGCCGACACTGACCGAAAAAGAGGGGAGGTGAACCTCCCGGGCCCGCCGGGCGTCCACCTCCCCTGTGCCTCTCCTCCGCCTCGGGGGCCTAGGCCAGCGCGATGAGGTCCTCGAACTCGGCGTTCCACACGTCCTCAACGCCGTCGGGCAGGAGGATGACCCGCTCGGGCTGGAGCGCCTCGACCGCGCCCTCGTCGTGGGTGACGAGCACGATCGCGCCCTTGTAGTTGCGCAGCGCCGCCAGGATCTCCTCCCGGCTGGCCGGGTCGAGGTTGTTGGTGGGCTCGTCCAGCAGCAGCACGTTGGCGCTGGAGACCACCAGCGTGGCCAGCGCCAGCCGGGTCTTCTCACCGCCGGAGAGCACGCCCGCGGGCTTGTCCACGTCGTCGCCGGTGAACAGGAACGAGCCCAGCGTGCGCCGCGCCTCGACCTCCGGCAGGTCCGGGGCCGCGCTCATCATGTTCTCCAGCACGGACCGGTCCACGTCCAGGGTCTCGTGCTCCTGCGCGTAGTAGCCGAGCTTGAGCCCGTGGCCGGGCACTACCCGGCCCGTGTCGGGTTTCTCGACATCGCCGAGCAGGCGCAGCAGGGTGGTCTTGCCCGCGCCGTTGAGGCCCAGGATCACCACGCGGCTGCCCCGGTCGATGGCCAGGTCCACCCCGGCGAAGATCTCCAGGGACCCGTAGGACTTGGACAGGCCCTCGGCCATGAGCGGCGTGCGACCGCTGGGCGCCGGGTCGGGGAAGCGCAGCTTGGCCACCTTGTCGGACTTGCGCACGCCCTGCACTCCGTCCAGGAGCTTGTCGGCCCGGTTGAGCATCTGCTGCGCCGCGCGCGCCTTGGAGGCCTTGGCCCGGAACCGGTCGGCCTGCTTGCGCAGGGTGTCGGCCTGCTTCTCAGCGTTGGCCAGCTCGCGCCTGCGGCGGCGCTCGTCGGCCTCGCGCTGCTCCAGGTACAGCTTCCAGCCCATGTTGTAGACGTCGATGACACTGCGGTTGGCGTCGAGGTAGAACACCTTGTTCACCACGTGCTCGACCAGCTCCACGTCGTGGCTGATCACGATGAGCCCGCCCTGGTGGGACTTGAGGAAGTCCCGCAGCCAGGCGATGGAGTCGGCGTCCAGGTGGTTGGTGGGCTCGTCCAGGAGCAGGGTGTCGGCCCCGCTGAACAGGATGCGCGCCAGCTCGATCCGGCGGCGCTGACCGCCGGAGAGCGTGTGCAGCGGCTGACCGAGCACCTTGTCCGGCAGCCCCAGGCTGGAGGAGATGGCGGCGGCCTCGGACTCGGCGGAGTAGCCGCCCAGCACGTGCAGGCGCTCCTCCCAGCGCGAGTAGGCGCGCACGCCCTTGTTGCGGGTCTTGGTGTCGGTGCTGGCCATCTTCTTCTCGGCCTCGCGCATCCCGCGCAGGGCCTCGTCGATGCCGCGCGCCGACAGGATCCGGTCCCTGGCGATCACGTTCAGGTCGCCGGTGCGCGGGTCCTGGGGCAGATAGCCGATGCTGCCGGAGGAGGTGACGGTACCGCCGGTGGGCAGGCCCTCGCCCGCCAGAACCTTGGTCATGGTGGTCTTGCCCGCACCGTTGCGGCCGACCAGTCCGATCCGGTCCCCGGCGGCGACGCGGAAGGTGGTCGGCTCCAACAGGAGTCGAGGACCGACGCGCAGTTCGAGGTCGGTGGCGATCAGCATGGTGGGGCTTCCTACGAGGTGGTGGGACTTGGGTGTGCGGCCGGTCCGTGCGACCGCTCCGGGCGGCCGGGCAGGCGTTTGCGCCGCGGGGAGACGTGGTCTCCCTCGCGCGGCTGCGGGAGGGACGGCTCGGGACCTACCGACCCAGACTAACGGCACCGGTGGGGGGCGGCGCGAGGGATTTGGGCGGAACGCGGACGCCCCCGCCCGGTCAACGGGGCGGGGGCGCCGGACATTCCCGGGGAGGCGCGGACGCGGCGGCGCCGCTCCGCGCCTACTTCTGCTCGGGGGGGTCGACCGGGGTGGCTCCGCCCGCGCCCTCCTGGACGGGCTCCCCGTCAGCCCTGACCACGACGGTGTCCGCCCTGACATGGGCCACGTCCGCGTCCCCTCCGCCGGAGTCGTCACCGCTGGAGGGCGGGCGGTTGCGCAGCAGCGCGGCCAGCACCGCGACCACCGGGGTGGCCAAGAACATGCCGGGGATGCCGCCGACGACCGCGCCGACGGAGATCCCGATGAGCACGATCGGCGATGGCAGGTCGAGCGAGGCGCCGTAGATGCGCGGCGCGAAGACGTTGCTCTCCAACTGCTGCACCAGGAGCACGGCGCCGACGATGATCAGGGCCACGACCCAGCCCTCGGTCACGAAGGCCACCAGCGCGGCGAGCAGGCCGGTGAGGAAGGCGCCGATGATCGGCAGGAAGGCACCGACGAAGGTGAGCACGATCAGCGGGATGGCCAGGTTGATGTCGAGGAAGACGACCAGGGCGATACCGATGCCGACGGCGTCGAAGAAGCCGACCGCGGCCACACCCCGTACGTAGCGGCCCATGACCCCGTAGGCGACGTCGCCCGCGTGGCGCATGCCCGGGCGCGAGCGGGCCGGCAGCAGGGTGACCAGCCAGTCCATGAGCTGATCGCCCGAGTGCACGAAGTACACGACCAGGGCGATGATCAGGACGATGCCGACCAGCACGGAGATCACCGCCGAGGTGGCGGTCCAGGCGCCGCTGAGCAGCTGGTCCTGGTTCTCGGTGATCATGCTCTGGATCTGTGCCCAGGCGTCGTCGATCATGTCGGTGAACAGGGCCGGGTCGACGAAGGGCAGCCGGATGTCCTGGAGTTCGGTGATCGCGCTGGTGACACTGTCCACGAGCGGACCGAAACCCTGGATCGCGGGCGTGACGATCAGAGAGATCACGCCGCCGAAGACGACGAGTCCGACCAGCAGGGCGATGGCGGTCGACAGCCCCCGGCCCAGTCCCTTGCGGCGCAGCCCGTTGGCGATCGGCATGAGCAGGGCGGTGATGAACACCGCCAGGATCACCGGCAGGGTGACGACCGACAGGTAGACGAGCACGTAGACGAGCAGGCCCGCCACCACGCCGATGAGCAGTACCCGCCAGGCGACGTCGCTGATGGACCGCAGGAGGTTGTCGTCCCCCTGGCCCTGATCGGTCGGCCCCTCGTCCGCGGCCTGGGGTTCGGCGGCGCGCTGGTTCTCCGCCTCCAGCCTGGCGATGCGCTCGGCGCGGGCTCTGCGGGCGGAGAGCCACTTGTTCAGGAGCGCCCACACTCCCGGCCGCTGGGCTTGCACATGGACTCCATTCTCTGGACGTTGCGCGGTGGAGGTCGGGGGACCGACGGCCGCATGGGGGTGGTCTCGCGGGGCGAACGGGTGGGGCCCGTGTCTTCCACGGGCCCGGATGGGAGGTCAACGCTGTCAGAACTGCCAGGGTTCCCGCGGGCGGCCGCTCTCGACGATCTCGTTGCCGAAGGGCGCGAGGGCCACGGGGATCATCTTCAGCGAGGCCCAGGCCATGGGGATACCGATGATAGTGACGGCGAGGCCGATCGCGGTGGCGATGTGGCCGAGGGCCAGCCACCAACCGGCGACGATCACCCAGATGACGTTCAGGAAGGTGCTGCCCCCGCCCGCGCCGGGCCTGCGCACGAGATCGCGTCCGAAGGGCCAGATCGCGTACCTGGCCATGCGGAACGAGGCGACGCCGAAGGGGATGGTGACAATGAGGATGCAGCAGATGATGCCCGCGAAGACGTAGCCGACGGCCAGCCAGAACCCCGCGACGAAGATCCAGATGACGTTCAGGATGAACCGCAAGAGGCCCACGGTGTTCTCGTCCTCTCCTTTTGTTGGTGTCCCGCGAAGGGGACGCGCGGCCGCGGAGCGGCCGTGTCCGTTGTTTCTACCGTCTGGGACGTCCGCGCACCACGACCCGTTCGGGCGCCCCACCCTGGTACTTCCCCTAGGGGCGGCCTTCAGGCATACGCGGAGACGTCGGTGCGGGCGCCGCGGAACGGCGTGTCGTGTGGGGGTCGCGCGTCATCGGGGTAGGGGTACGGGACGCGACGGAGAGCACCCGGAATCGGGCGCGGGAGGGACCGTCGATCCCCCCGACGACGTCGACGGAGGGTGAGGACATACGGTCAGGCCCGAACTGGGAGCTCCGCGCAGACCGCAATGTGACCCGCACATCAGGAGGACCCCCTAGGCAGGAGGGACATCGCACCATACGATGTGCTGTGTCCTTCGCAAGGCCCCAGATCTTGCGATGCACAACAAACTCAGACAAAAGACCGCACACCGGTCAGTTGTCATCTGGTTTCGGTAACGGTTGTGCGAGTAATTTCCCTACCCCCCGTGCATGATCGGGATGAGGGATGGCATGATTACGTACCGGCTCGGACGGAGGCCGTCACCGCCTCCGCAGCCGTTCGCGTGAGAGCACTCCGCCCCTCGGCGGATCGGTGCCGCGGTACCTGTGCTTCTCGTGGTCTCAGCCACACCGGGGAACATCACTCGCACCGCTCGGCGTTTGCGTCGTGCGGGGTGACTCGCGCCGCATGACCAATTTTGGTGACTGAAGCTTTTTCCGACAGCTTACTAGTGATTTCAGTAGAGGTGGTTCAAGCATGTCTCAGGTACGTCGGCAGGCCGCGCTGCGCCCCCGCCCGCACTGGGGGTGGCAGGATGCCGCCGCGTGCCGGGGCGAGGACCTTGTGCTCTTCTTCGGTCCGGACGGCGAACGCCAGCCGGAGCGGGAGATCCGTGAGCGCAAGGCCAAGGAGATCTGTGCGGCCTGCCCGGTTCGAAACGACTGCCTGGACTATGCGATCTCGCGTCCGGAGAAGTACGGCACCTGGGGCGGGCTGAACGAGGACGAGCGCGCCTCCGAGCGCCGTCGCCGCATGCGTCGCGCGAACGCCGCATAGCCCGGAAACTCCCGGCAGGCGGATCTCCCCCCGTGGCCCCGGCCCCCGAACAACCCGCGGCGCCCCGACGAACACCGTCGAGGGCGCCGCGGGTTTTCTCATGCCCGGCGTTCTCTTCCGGGTCCGCTGAAAGGCCCCGCTTCCGCGGTGGGGCACGGCCGCGTCCGGCCCTACGGCGCCTCACCTGCGGCCCGCGCGTCCAGGTGCCGGTCGAACCAGTCCAGCGCCTCGGCCGCCACCCGGCGCCACTCGCGGGAGTCGTGTAGCAGCCGCTCGGCCCCCGACACCACCCGCAGGTCCGTGGAACCGCCGATCCGGGCGCGCGTCCACTCACCGAGCTCGCGCAGGAAGGAGTCGTCCCCCTCCAGCAGCACCAGGACCGGCACCCGCACGTCCGGCAGGCTCGCCTCGGCCACGTCGATCCGCCCCCCGTGCGCCACCACCGCGGCCACGTCCCGCGGGTACCTGGCCGCGGCGACCAGGGCCGAGGCCGAGGCCTCGCCCGAGGCCAGCAGGCCCAGGGGCTCGTCGGCGGTGTCCGCGGTCCGGCGCAGCCAGGCCGCCGCGGCGCCCAACCGCTCGCCGAGCTCGTCGGCGCCGGCACCGGTTGCGGCGTCGGGAGCGGTGCCGGACGAGCGCTCCCGCTCGGTCAGCAGGTCCATGAGGAGGGTGGCGTAACCGGTCTGCCCCAGGACCGAGGCGACCGACCGCCACCGCTCGTCCGCGAGCCCCTCCCCCGCGGCCAGCACCACCGCGCCCCGCGTCTCGGCGGGCACGGTGAGGTCGCCGTCGAGGTGGACCCCTGCCACGGGCACCCGCACGTGCCGCGTCCGGCCCGAGCGCGACCGCGCGTGGGCGTTCTCGGCGAGGATGGCGGTGACGTGGTCGTCGGAGAGCTGGCCGAAGTCCCGGTACCACTCCCCCACCGCGCGGAAGTTGTCCGGCGCGCTGAGAACCACCAGGGCGTCGGCCTCCTCGCGCAGCAGCGCGACCGCCTCCGGCGAGGCGACCGGCACCGCCAGGACCAGACGTGCCGGACCGGCCTGGCGGACCATGCGCAGAGCGGCGCGGGCGGTGCCCCCGGTGGCCACGCCGTCGTCCACCACCACGCAGTCGCGTCCGGCGATCCGCGGGGGCGGGCGCTCTCCGCGGTAGACGCGGCGTCTGCGGTCGAGCTCGTCGCGTTCGGCGGCGACGGTGTCGGACAGGGCCTGGCGGGGCACGTGCAGCCGGGCCAGGGCGCGGTCGTCGTAGAGGACGCGCCCGTCCTCGGCGACGGCGCCGACCCCCATCTCGGGGTGCCCGGGCAGGCCGATCTTGCGGACCATGAGCACGTCGAAGTCGGCGCCCAGCCGCAGGGCGAGTTCCGCGCCGACCGGCACTCCCCCGCGGGGCAGGGCCAGCACGAGCGGTTCGTCGACGGCGAAGGGGCGCACCCGCTCCGCGAGTCGGCGTCCCGCCTCCGACCGGTCGGCGAAGGGCAGTGAAACGGGTACTGGGTTCATGGCCTCACCGGCGCCGGGGCACGGGCCCCGGTACCACTCCTCTCGGCTGTGCGGATGAGCCGCTGGAAAGTGGTACCGAGATACCCCCCGACACGGCGGTTCCAACCCCGTACCCGGGCAAAACCGTCCCTCAGGCGCGGCGGAAGCCGTTCCGGAAGACGGCCATCAGCAGCGCGTCGTAGCGGCGTCCGTCCCACAGCAGGGAATCGCGCATCCGCCCCTCCACGGCGAAACCGCAGGAGCGGTAGACGGCGATCGCCCTCATGTTGAAGGCGTAGACGCACAGCCAGACGCGGTGCAGGCCGATGTGCTCGAAGGCGTACTCCAGCACGAGCTGGGTGGCCTCCCTGCCCAGCCCCCGGCCGGTGAACTCGATCGCGGACAGGGCGATGCGGTACCCCGCGCTCTCGTCGTCGGGCTCGACGGCGTAGAGCGACAGCTCACCCAGATAGCGCCCGTCCTTGGGCGCGGTGATGGCCAGGTCCAGACGGTCGGTGCGGCCCGCGCGGGTCTCGCACCACTCCTTGGCCTGTGCGTAGGTGAGGCGCCGGTGGGTGCCGGTGAGTCTGCGGACCTCCTCGTCGAGGCCGGCGGCGAAGTAGGCGTCGGTGTGCTCGGCCGACAGGGGCGCCAGGCGTACGCTCCTCCCGGTGAGTGTGGGCTTCTCTCGCAGCGCGCTCGTGTTGATCATGGGCTCTTCCGGTTCCGTCCGGGCCGTGCGGACACGGTTCCCGGCGTGGGGGAGGCGGCGGACAGCGGGCTGGACGCCCTGCGCGGGAGCGGGCCGCTGGGCGGGGGCTCGGGTCGGGGACCCGGAGGGGGTGGCGGAGGAGGACCGGGGCGGAGGATCTCGGGCGGGGTGGAGGAGGGACCTCTGTCGGGGGCGGTCGGGGGTCTGCCCGGTGACGGAGCGGAACCTCTATTTGACGTCCTCTTCCACCCGAAGGCAAGAAGGGTCCTGCGGGACGCGCCGGGACGGCGCCATCGCGGACGGCGGCCGTCCGCACGAGCGGTGGAAGAGAGGCGCCCGGGGGACGGACCTCTTCGGGGCCACCGATAAGGCCTGCCATCCGATCACCGGACCCGATAACATCTGCACGCACCGACAGCCGTCCCGGGAGCCGCCGTGAACCTCCAGACCCGAACCGAGCCCCCTCCGCCGGAGGCCCGCAGGGCCAGAGTCGCGGTCTCCACCCTCTTCTTCGTCAACGGCTTCACCTACACCAACGCCGTTCCGTGGCTGCCAGTGCTCAAGGCCCAGTTGGGGCTGAGCAACGCGGAGCTGGGCCTGGCGATCGCGGCGATGCCGACCGGAGCGATCCTGACCGGCATGCTGGCGGGCCCGCTGATCCACTGGTTCGGCAGCGGCCGGACCGCGGTGGGGACCAGCCTCATCTCTTTGGGAGCGCTCCCATTCATTGCGCTGGCGCAGAACTGGTGGATGCTGGCGGCGGCGCTGTTCGTGCTGGGCAGCGCGGACGCCTGGACCGACTCTGCGCAGAACTCGCACGGGCTGCGCGTCCAGCGGCGCTACAGACGCAGCATCATCAACACCTTCCACGCGCTGTGGAGCCTGGCCGCGGTGGCCGGAGGCCTCCTGGGCGCGGCCATGGCCGGTGCCGGTGTGCCCATCCTGTGGCACCTGGGCGGCGTGACCGCGGTGCTGGTGTGCGTGAACCTGGCGGTGAGCCGGATGCTGCTGCCCGGCCCGGAGAGCAGCGAGCGCGAGGACGGCACCGACGCCGGGAGCGGGCGGCGCCTGCGCGTGCCCGGACGGGCCGTGCTGCTCCTGCTGGTGCTCGGCGTACTGCTCATGTTCGCCGGCGGCATCGAGGACTCCGCCGCCTCCTGGGGCGCGGTGTACATGACCTCGGAACTGGAGGCGTCGCTGTTCCTGGCGGCGATGCCGTTCGTGGCCTGCCAGGCGATGATGACCCTGGGACGCCTGGCAGGCGACCGGGTGACCGACCGCTTCGGCGCGGCCAACGTGGGGCGCGCGTGCGGGCTGCTGGCGGGCGGCGGGATCGCCTTCGCCCTGCTGGTGCCGCACCCGGTGGCCACGGTCGTCGGCTTCGGGGTGATGGGGCTGGGCGTGTCCACGCTGTTCCCGCTGACCCTGGCGGCGGCGGGGAACGTGCCGGGCGTGCGCACCGGGGACGGGATCACCGCCGTCGGGTGGCTGGGCCGCGCGGGTTTCCTGGCCTTCCCACCGCTGGTGGGCTTCCTCGCCGACTCCTCCAGCCTGGGGAACGCGCTGTGGGTGATCGCGGGGGCGGGCGTGGGCGCCTTCCTGCTCGCCTTCGCCCTGCGCCCGCGTACGTGAGGGCCGAAGGGACGCGGGGCCGTTCCCGCCGGGACGGCGCGGCCTCCTCCCCCCGCACGTGAGAGGGCCCCCGACCTGGTCGGGGGCCCTCGTCGCCGTACGGCCTCAGGGACCGTGCGGCGGGGTGACGCCGTTAGGCGATCGGAGCCGGACGGCGGGCCCCGGCCCACAGGGCCAGAGCGCCGATGCCGGTCACCACGGCGCCGCCGAGCACGAAGCCCTGCATGTCGACGCCGGTGGTGGCGAGGGTCTCGTCACCGTCGTCGTCGCTGTCGCCGTTGCCCTCGCTCACCGGAGCGGCGGCCTCGGGGGCGGAACCACCGGGGTTGGTGGTACCGGGGGCCTGGATCTCGTCGCCGTCACCGGGAGCGGTGCCGCCGTCGCCGTCACCGGGGGGGTTGCCGCCGTCGTCACCGCCACCGTCACCGGGGGGGTTGCCGCCGTCGTCGCCACCGCCGTCACCGGGGGGGTTGCCGCCGTCGTCACCGCCACCGTCACCGGGGGGGTTGCCGCCGTCGTCACCGCCACCGTCGCCCGGGGGGTTGCCGTCGTCGCCACCGCCGTCGCCCGGGTCACCGGGGCCGGGGTCGCCGCCGTCGTCACCGCCACCGTCACCCGGGTCACCGGGGCCGGGACCGGGGTCGCCGCCGTCGTCGCCACCGCCGTCACCCGGGTCACCGGGGCCGGGGTCGCCGGGGCCCGGGTCACCGGGACCGGGGTCACCGCCTTCGCCGCCGTCACCGGGACCGGGGAGGACGGGCAGGTCGATGTCCAGAGGCTGGGCGTCGACTGCCGAAGCGACGTCCTCGGCAGCGAGGTTGACGACCGTGCTCTCGGCGGCCTGGGGGACTGCCTCGGTCGCGGTCGCGTCCAGGGTGTCGGCGAACGCCGGACCCGCGGAGAAACCGGCCATGAACAGGCCGGCCGCGGTCACGGTGAAAACACGCTTCTTGGGGGTCATCCCACTCCTTTCTTCTTCTCGTGTACTGATCTATTCAGAGGGGATGGCATAGAGGTGGTCCTCGTGGACCACGACGGCCCGCTCGCCGAGCAGGCCGATGGGCGGGACGGAATCGGTCACGGCCTCCTCGACCCTGCCCTCGGCGTCGACGGCCACCGAGGCGCCGTCGATCTGGCCGAAGACGAGGGAGCCGACCGCGATCTGGGGCTTGAGGCCGGGGACAACGGCGGTCCGGCCGTTCTCGGGGTTCATCACCGCGGATCCGTAGGCGACCAGACGGGTGCCGACGGCCTCCGAGCGGTGGCGCACGTCCTCCAGGTCAGCGGGGTCGATCTGGGCGCTGCCGACCACGCTGCCGTCCTGGGTGTCGTGGAAGGCCAGGACCGTGCCCTCGCCCCGCAGGGGCTCCCAGCGGATGACGACGTACTCGCGCAGCGCGGTGAGCACTGCCTCCATCTCGCCCGCGTCGTCCGGCCTCTGGGCAGTGACCTGCACGGGGTTGTCGTCGGGGCTGACCCAGGTCCAGGGTCCGTTGACCACGGCGGCGAGGACGTCGTGCCCGTCGGCCAGCATGGGCGCGGAGCCCTCGGGGAGCGGAACCGGCTGGAGTTGAGCGCCGACGGGCACGAAGGCCTCGCCCTCGGTGCGCACGAGCACGGAGCGGCCCACGTACTGGACGGAGGCGTTCTCGGGGAGGTCCACACCGGTGGGATCGCCGCCGGCGACGGGCCAGAACCACAGGGTTCCGGCGGTCTCCATGACGACGGCCTGCTCGCCGCCGTACTCCAGGATCCGGAGTTCGCCGAGGGCCTCGGTGGCCTCCACGGGCAGGTCGGCCGCCCACAGGCGCTCACCGTCGGCGTCGAGCAGGTTGAGCCGCTGCTCGGGGTCGACGTAGGCGAGCAGGTCGCCCCCACGGCCGACCCCCGGCCGGGTGCCCGGGGCGACCTGCGCGCTGAAGTCGACGGTCGTGGAGAAGTGGGGCGGCGCGGGGTGGTTGAGTGTGGTCACGTCCGCGGCGACACCGCCCCCGGGTCCCCCGCCGAGGCCGGGCAGGAATCGCCAGGCGGCGGCGCCCGCACCGGCGAGCAGCACCAGGGCGAGTACGGCGGCGCCCACGATGACGAGGGTCCGGCCGCCCTTCCTCTTCGCCTTGGCCTCGGGCCGGGCACCGGCTCGGGGGCCGGTCTCGGCACCGCTGGCGGGAGGGTCGGCCGGGGCGGGAGGAGGCGGCGGCTCGTGGCTGGCCACGACCTGGTCGGCGGCCTGCACCACGCCCGTGGGCGTGGCGACCAGACGCCAGTAGCCGTTGGCGTCCCGGGCGTCGATGAGGACCGGCTGGCCGATCCTGGCGGCGTAGCCGGTGGCGACGTCCAGAGCGGCGCGCCGCGTCTCCTTGGGCGCCTGGCCCGTGACGACTTGGCGACGCCCCTCGACGAGGATCTCGGCGCTGCGTTCGTCGGGCGCGATGACGATGACGGCGGTGGGCCGGGACTGCCCCGGGCGGGACTCCCGGCTCATGGTGCCTCCGAAGGCATGGGGAACGTGGACCTGTTCGTGTACGGGGGTACGGGGACCTAGGTCAGCGATGACGGTGGCTCGCGGCCGGGGACTACCTGGAGACGGTGCCGACGCACGCGTAGTCAGTGCTGCACGAGATCATACTGATCGTCAATCGTCACGCCTATTCCGGCCATGCGCCGAGACTGCGCGCACGGACCGGCGCACCTGGGGCAGTTGTCCCGCCCTCCCCTCCGTGACCTGGAGAATCAACCGAACATGGGATGTGGCTGGTGCCGTGGGCATCGCCGTCACCATGGAGTGGACACCTGGGGAAGAAATTTAGTTCACACCGAAAATGGCCGGATCTGGCCACCTGGTTCCCACCGGGCGCACGCGTGGCAGCTCAGGGCCTCACCAGGGCGGGACCCGGACGAGGCGGAAGTACTCGCCGGGGCGGGAGCGCCTGTCGGCGTCGGCCCGGCGGTCCGGACCGGCCGGTTCGATCGTGAAGTGGACCGCGGCGTCGGGTTCGGCCGTGAAGGGGACGGGGGTGTTGGTGAGCCCCGCCCGTCCGGCGATCGCGATGCACGCCATCAGGCCGAGCCCTGCACCTTGGACCATTAGGAACGACGCCCTCACGACCGCCACCGCCGTTCGCGCACGAAGGCCTCCGTGCCCAGGGCCGGTGGGACGAGGGCGACCAGGTTCAGCGCCAGCAGGGACCACGGGAGCACCCCGTAGAGGTAGTCCCCGACCGCGACGACGAGATAGGCCGCGCCAGCGGCCCACAGTGCGCCGAGCAGGATGGCCTCCATCAGCGGCGACTTCACCGGCTGCCGCCGCCGTTCGATCATCCCCGGGAGGGAGCGCATGTACAGGAGGGGCGTCAGGGCCACGACCGACAGCATCATGACGAAGAGCCCGAGGTAGATCTCGTTGCCGCCGCTCAGGTACGCGTGCAGGGTGTGCGTGAGCATGAGTACGGGCAGGCCGAACGAGGTGTAGAACATGGTCTTCGATCCGCCGAGCACGGTCTCGACGGTGACGGGCACGGAGTCCCGATCGTCCTCGTCCGTGGGGGGAACGGCGTCCGGCGGGGGAACGGTCATGGGGGGCGGCCTCTCACGGGCGGCGCCGTCCGGGCTCGGGTGCGGCGGGATCGCGGCCTCCCGCCCGTCGGCACGACAAAACTACCGGCGCGCCAGCAGTTTCCGGGCTTTTCGGACACCGAAGGACGACCGGAACCGGTCAGTGTCCGTTGGTCTCCACGATCGCGTCGATGAACGCCTGCTCCCGCCGCTGGACGAGCCGGTTGGCCCGCTCGAAGTCCCGGTTGGCGATCTCCGCCCGGGCGGCGGCCGTGCGCGGCATGGGCCACATCGCGTCGATCTCGGCGTTGAAGGACGACCCCACCAGCACGGCGATCGCCATCACGAACAGCCAGGCCAGGATGGCGATCGGCGCGGCCAGGGAACCGTAGATGGTCACCTGCCCGAAGGAGGCGTCCAGGTAGACCCGCAGCACCACAGAGCCCGTGATCAGCACCAGCGCGGCCAGCAGCGCCCCCGGCAGGTGACGCCACAGCGGGGTCCGCACCGGCACGCTCAGGGCGTACAGCAGGGTTACCGCGGCGACGGCGAGCAGGGCGACGGTCGGCCAGTAGAACAGGTTGAGCCGCCCCACGGTCATCGGCAGCAGCCGGTTGACCAGGTCCGGCCCGGCCACCAGGACCGGCAGCAGGAGGATGGCGAACAGCAGCCCGCCCAGGTAGGCGACGAAGGCCAGGACCCGCTGGCGCACCCAGCCGCGCAGTTCGTCCAGGCCGTAGGAGATCGTGATCGAGCGGATGAAGACGTTCATCGCCCGCGACCCCGACCACAGCGACACCAGGAACGTCACCGACAGGACTCCGCCCGGCACTCCCCCGAGGAAGTCGTCCACGAGCGGCTCGACCACGCTGTCCACCGTGTCCGGGGTCAGCACCCGCGCGGTGAGGTCGAGGATCCACAGCCGGATCTCCTCGACGAAGTCCTCGCCGAGCACGACGGTCAGCGGGCCCAGTGCGCCCAGGAGTCCCAGCATGAGCGCGGGCAGGGAGATGAGGGTGAAGAAGGCCGACTCGGCGGCCAACCCGACGACCCGGTCGCGGGCGAAGGCCCGGACCGTGCGCATGACGAGGAGCATTCCGCTGCGCAGGCGGGCACGACGTCTCAGCCACCCGTCCACGGCGTACCACAGCCGCTCCCAGAAACCCGCCACGAAGGAAACGTTAGCGCTCCTCAGGGAGCCGCCCCGCGCCACGGGCGCGCGCACCGAGTGACGTGACTCACTCCGGGGCGGTCAGACCCCGCCTGGACAAAGCGTCGACGCCCGTGACATTCTCATTACATGATCGCTGCTCTGGACCCCATGCTCTACGTGCGCCGTCACGTGGACTTCCTGCGGGTCGGCAGCGCCATCTGTTGCAGCGTCGGTTAATCTCACCGCCCTTTGACGCACCCCAGGGGTGCGCGCGGCACCGGCGCCCTGCCTTCTCTCCTCTTCCCACACGCGGATCCCACCCGATCGCCAGCACGACGATGTGCGCGCGACGCGGGCATGCGGTGCGGGCGCCGGGGCTGTGAGCACTCCGCGACACCTCATCGGAGACACCCGCGATGCCTCCCTCTTCCGCGCAGCCCGGCAGGACAGCGACCGCGGCCAAGCCGCGGCGCCGCCGTGGTGAGGGCCAGTGGGCCCTCGGCTACCACGAGCCGCTGAACAAGAACGAGGAGAACAAGAAGAACGACGACGGGCTCAACGTCCGCGATCGGATCATCAACATCTACTCCAAGGGCGGGTTCGACTCGATCGACCCCGCCGACCTGCGCGGACGGTTCCGCTGGTTCGGGCTCTACACCCAGCGCGCGCCGGGCATCGACGGCGGCAAGACCGCCGTCCTGGAGCCCGAGGAGCTCGACGACCGCTACTTCATGCTGCGGGTGCGCATCGACGGGGGCCAGTTGACGGTCGCCCAACTGCGCGCCGTCGCCGAGATCTCCCGCGACTACGGGCGCGACACCGCCGACATCACCGACCGCCAGAACGTCCAGTACCACTGGATCCGGGTGGAGGACGTCCCGGCGATCTGGGAGAAGCTGGAGTCGGTGGGCCTGTCCACCATGGAGGCCTGCGGCGACACCCCGCGCGTCATCCTGGGCTGTCCGCTGGCGGGGGTCGCCGAGGAGGAGGTCATCGACGCGGGTCCCGCGATCCGCGAGATCTACGACGACCACATCGGCAGCGAGCTGTACTCCAACCTGCCTCGCAAGTTCAAGACCTCGGTGTCGGGGTGCACGGTGCACTGCGTCAACCACGAGATCAACGACGTGGCGTTCGCGGGTGTGCGCGACGAGGCGGGCGAGGCGGGCTACGACCTGTTCGTCGGCGGCGGCCTGTCCACGAACCCGATGTTCGCCCAGCGTCTGGGTACGTTCGTGCGCCCGGACCAGGTGAGCGAGGTGTGGGCCGGGGTCTGCGGGATCTTCCGCGACTACGGCTACCGGCGCCTGCGCACCCGCGCCCGGATCAAGTTCCTCATCAAGGACTGGGGCGCGCAGAAGTTCCGCGACGTCCTGGAGAAGGAGTACCTGGGCTACGCCCTGCCCGACGGCCCCGCCGTCGAACTGGACTCGGGCCTGCGCCGCGACCACGTGGGCGTGCACCGCCAGAAGGACGGCAGGTTCTACGTGGGCTTCGCGCCCAAGGTGGGCCGGGTGTCGGGCACCGCGCTGCTGCGCGTCGCCGACATCGCCGAGGAGCACGGTTCGGACCGCGTGCGCACCACCGCCGACCAGAAGCTGGTCATCCTCGACGTGGAGGAGGACCGGATCGCCTCGATCACCTCCGCCCTGGAGGCGGAGGGCCTCCAGGTCAACCCGAGCGTGTTCCGCCGCCAGACGATGGCCTGCACCGGCATCGAGTTCTGCAAGCTGGCGATCGTGGAGACCAAGGACCGCGCGGCCACCCTGATCGACGAGCTGGAGAAGCGGCTGCCCGACTTCGAGGAGCCGCTGACCATCAACGTCAACGGCTGCCCGAACTCGTGCGCGCGCATCCAGGTCGCCGACATCGGCCTCAAGGGCCAGCTCGTCATGGACTCCGAGGGCGAGCAGGTCGAGGGCTACCAGATCCATCTGGGCGGCGGCATGGGGCTGACGCAGTCCTTCGGCAAGAAGATCCGCGGACTCAAGGCCACCGCCGACGAACTGCCCGACTACGTCGAGCGGGTCGTGCGCCGGTTCCGGGACCAGAAGAAGGACGGCGAGTCGTTCGCCTCCTGGGTCGGCCGGGCCGAGGACGCCGACCTGAAGTAGTTCGTCCGGGCGGTCGGGAGCGCCGCGGCACCCGGCCGCGGCACCGGGGCCGGTCCGCGTGCGGACCGGCCCGCCGCCGCGAAACGACCTGGAAGACCCGAGCGAGAGGAAGAGGTGCGCCGTGTCCGAGAGGGCCGCACCCCACTACTGCCCCTACTGCGGCGACGAGGACCTCGTGCCGGAGGAGGGCGCCGCCGTCAAGGGGGAGGGCTACCCCTGGGCCTGCCTGTCCTGCGCCCGGGTGTTCCGGGTCAAGTACGTCGGGTTGCGCTCCGCGTCCTTCTCCGCGGGAGGCGCCCCCTCCAGACCGACGGAAGGGAACTCATGAACTCCACCACCATCACCCCCGTGGGCGGTCCCGAGCTCGCCGAGCGGGCCGCACGCGACCTGGAGGAGGCCTCCGCCGAGGAGATCATCTCCTGGGCCTCCGAGACCTTCGGCGACCGGCTGTGCATGACCTCGTCCATGGCCGACGCGCTCATGGTCGACCTGGTCTCCAGGACGGTGCCGGGGATCGACGTCGTCTTCCTCGACACCGGCTACCACTTCCCCGAGACCATCGGCACGCGTGACGCCGTGGCCTCCGTGTACGACATCAACCTCGTCAACGTCGAGCCCGCCCGCACGGTGGCCGAGCAGGACCTGGCGCTGGGCCCGCGCCTGCACGGGCGCGACCCCGGTATCTGCTGCCACCTGCGCAAGGTGGAGCCGCTCCAGCGGGCCCTGGAGCCCTACGCCGCGTGGCTGACCGGCCTGCGCCGGGAGGACTCTGCGACCCGCCGCGACACCCCGATCGTGCAGTGGGACCGGCGCAGGCGGATGACCAAGGTCAACCCGATCGCACGGTGGACCCAGGACCGGGTGGACGCCTACATGGCCGAGAACGGTGTCATCGTGAACCCGCTCCAGTACGACGGCTACCCCTCGATCGGCTGCGAGCCGTGCACGCGGCGGGTGGCCCCGGGTGAGGACCCGCGCAGCGGCCGGTGGTCCGGCACGGGCAAGACAGAGTGCGGAATCCACGTTTGAGCGCGCACGCGGCGGCGGGGCCGCGCGGTCCCGCCACGGCTCCGCCGCGTTCGGGCGGTGTTCGGAGGCGAGGAGGACGACCATGACGGTGGGCGGAACCGGGGCGCGCGGCGGCGGAGGCCGGGACGGGGGCTTGCCCCTGCTGGCCGTGGCGCACGGCAGCGCGGACCCGAGGTCGGCGCGGGCCGTGTCGGCGGTGTTCGAGCGGGTTCGTTCGCTGCGGCCGGGGCTCGACGTGCGCGTGTCCTACCTGGACCACGCGGCGCCCTCCGCGCGGGACGCTCTGGAGGAGCTGGCCGTGCGCGGGGCGGGTGAGGCGGTGGTGCTGCCGACGCTGCTGACGGCGGCCTACCACAGCAAGGTGGACCTGCCGAAGGTGCTGGCGGACGCGCGCGGGCGCAGCCCGTGGCTGCGGGTGCGCTACGCCGACACCCTGGGCCCGCACCCGCTGCTGACGGAGGCGGTGGAGCGGCGCCTGGACGAGGCGGGGGTGCGCCCCGACCCCGGCACGGCCCTGGTGCTTGCCTCGGCCGGTTCCAGCGACCCCGGGGCGAACGCGACCGTGGCGGCGATGGCCGCCGAGCTGGCCGGGCGCGGCCCCTGGCGGGAGGTCGTGGCGGCCTACGCGTCCGCGGCCTCCCCCGGTCCGGGTGAGGCGGTGGCCGCCCTGCGCGAGCGGGGGGCGACGCGGGTGGCCGTGGCCACCTACCTGCTGGCGCCGGGGTTCTTCGCCGACCGGGTGCGCGCCCGGTCGCTTGAGGCGGGTGCGTACGCGGTGTCCGAGGCGCTGGGGGACGCGCCCGAGATGGCGGGGGTGGTGCTGGACCGCTACGACGCCGCGGTGGCGTCGGGGCGCGCGACCAGCTTCCGCTAGGGCGGGCGGCGGGGAACAGGGCGCGAAACGGAGGAGCGAACGGGCGGTCCGCTGGGCGGGCCGCCCGTAGTCGTCCACAACCGCGGGAAGAGGCTTGTCCGCGCGGCCGCGCCCCAGAAGAATCGAAGGTGGGCGCTGCGAACGCGCGCCGACCGATCGAGGAATCGCGGGGGTGTCCGTGTCGGAGGGACGGAGTGTGGTGCGCGGCGGTGTCCGGGACCTGTTGCGGGGGCTGCCGGTGTTCTCGGGGGCGCTGCCGGAGTTCGACCCCGCGGCGGCGCCGGAGGACCCGGCGGAGCTGTTCCTGGAGTGGTTCTCCGAGGCGGTCGAGAGCGGTGTGGCCGAGCCGCACGCGATGACGGTCACGACCGTGGACGAGACGGGGGCTCCGTCGGCCCGCGTGGTCATCATGAAGGACTTCACGCCCGAGGGCTGGTGGTTCGCCACCACGACCGGCTCGCGCAAGGGGCGGGAGCTGGCCCGCAACCCCGCGGTGGCGCTGCTGTTCCACTGGATCGGGCGGGGCCGTCAGGTGCGGGTGCGCGGGCGGGCGGAGCTGGCCGCCCCGGAGCGGTGCGCCGCCGACTACCTGGCACGGCCGCTGGAGTCGCGGGTGGCCGGTCTGCACGGCAGACAGAGCGAGCCCCTGGAGGACCTCGCGGACGTGGACCGCGTGGCACGGGAGAGCCGGGAGCGGCTGGAGCGCGATCCGGAGCTGGTTCCCGAGGACTGGGGCCTGTACCTGGTCCGCCCGGACGAGGTGGAGTTCTGGCAGGCCGACCGGGACCGCCGCCACACGCGCCTGCGCTACGCCCGCCCGGACGCGGACGCGCCCTGGGAACGCGGCCTGCTCTGGCCGTGACCGAACCCGGTTCTGTTCGGTGTCCTGTCCGGGGATAGGATTCCCGCACTCCGACCGCCCCCGACCAGCAAAGAAAAGAGGTGGCCGCCGTGCCCCCCACACACGAGGTGTTCAACCAGGCGCCCCCGCTCGGCGACTACGCGGCGGCGGAGGACCCGGCGCTCCTGGAGGGCCTGCGACGCGAGGGCGCCGGATGGGCCGAGGCCGAGGTGCGCGAGGTCGGCGACGCGGCCGGTTCGGAGCGGGTCCGCGCCTGGGGCGAGTCCGCCAACGCCTACCCGCCGGTGCTGCGTACCCACGACCGCTACGGCCACCGTGTGGACGAGGTCGACTACCAGCCCGCCTACCACGTGCTCGTGGACCAGGCGGTGGAGCACGGCATGCACGCCGCGCCGTGGGCCGACGGGCGCCCGGGCGCGCACGTGGCGCGCGCCGCCAAGTTCTTCCTGTGGTCCCAGCCCGAGGCGGGCCACGGGTGCCCGGTGTCGATGACCTACGCGGCGGTACCGGCCCTGCGCCACTCCCCCGAGCTGGCGCGGCGGTACGAGCCGCTGCTCACCGCGCCCGCATACGACTTCGGGCTGCGGGCGCCGCACACCAAGCGCGGGCTCCTCGCGGGCATGTCGATGACCGAGAAGCAGGGCGGCTCGGACGTGCGCGCCAACACCACCCGAGCGGTCCCCACCGCCGAGGGGCACCACGTGCTGACCGGGCACAAGTGGTTCACCTCGGCGCCGATGAGCGACTTCTTCCTCACGCTGGCGCAGGCGCCCGAGGGGTTGAGCTGCTTCCTGGTGCCCCGGGTGCTGGAGGACGGCGGCCGCAACTCGCTGCGCCTCCAGCGGCTCAAGGACAAGCTGGGCAACCGCTCCAACGCGTCGGCGGAGCTGGAGTACGACGGCGCCGTCGCCCAGCTGGTCGGCGAGGCGGGCAGGGGCGTGCCCACCATCATCGAAATGGTCAACAGCACCCGGCTGGACTGCGTGATCGGCTCGGCAGCGGGCATGCGCGCAGCGGTGGTGCACGCCCTGCACCACGCCGAGCACCGCAGCGCCTTCGGCGGGGTCCTGGCCGAGCAGCCGCTGATGCGCAACGTGCTCGCCGACCTGGCGCTGGAGTCGGAGGCGGCGACGGCCCTGATGACCCGTCTGGCCGGTGCCGTTGACCGCGCGGTGCGCGGGGACGAGGCCGAGGCGGCCTTCCGCCGCCTGGGGGTGGCCGTGGGCAAGTTCTGGGTGGCCAAGCGACAGCCCGCGCACGCAGCCGAGGCGCTGGAGTGCCTGGGCGGCAACGGGTACGTGGAGGAGTCGGGGATGCCCAGGCTGTTCCGGGACTCCCCGCTCAACTCCGTCTGGGAGGGCTCGGGCAACGTGGCGGCGCTGGACGTGCTGCGCGCGATGGGACGCAGCCCCGAGTCGCTGGAGGCCTTCCTGTCGGAGCTGCGCGCGGCCGCGGGTGTGGACGACCACTACGACGCGGCGGTCAAGCGGTTGGAGCGGGCCCTGGGTGACCCGGAGGAGGCGCAGTACCGGGCGCGGACGGTGGTGGAGCTGATGGCGCTGATCCTGCAGGCGTCGGTGCTGCTGCGCCACGCGCCCACCCCTGTCGCCGAGGCGTTCACCGCCTCGCGCCTGGGTGGCGAGTGGGGCCACGTGTTCGGCACCCTGCCCAGAGGGGTGGACACCGAGCTGATCCTGGACCGGGCCCGCCCGAGCCGGTGAAGCCGGTGGCCCCCCGGCACGCGGAGAGGGCCGGGGGCGCGCCGCCCTCCTCCGCACGGGGGTCCGGGAGCGCTCTGCCGCGGGTGCGGCGAGCGCCGGTGTGGGACGGGTCCGTGCTCCCCTGCACGGCACCGGCCCCACCGGCCCCGGAAAGCGCTGGACACGACGGGAACCCGAAGCGCGCCGAAAGCAAACGGACACAATTTCTTAACCCCATAAAAAACGATTACCACCCTTAAACCTGATAATTACCACAAAAACTCGCAAGAGGGACGGCCGCTGAATGATCATCGGCCAGTTCGGCATACTTAGGCGTCCGGAGCGGAACAAAGAAGTCGTCACAGACCACGACCGCCTGCTTTCGGACGGGGAGCGGGCCCGCGCAGGCCCTCCGGGGAGGCCGGAGGCGCGCGGGCCCCGAGCGCCCCTTCCGAAGGCCCCGAAACCAAGAGACTGACGACGCCTATGGTGGAAGTCTGGCCAGGTAGCTCCTATCCGCTCGGTGCGACCTACGACGGGTCCGGCACCAATTTCTCCCTGTTCTCCGAGGCCGCCGAACAGGTGGACCTGTGCCTGTTCGAGGACGACGGCGAGGAGACGCGTATACCGCTGACCGAGTACGACGGTTTCGTCTGGCACGGTTACCTTCCCGGCGTAGGGCCGGGACAGCAGTACGGGTACCGCGTCCACGGGCCCTACGCCCCGGAGCAGGGGCTGCGGTGCAATCCGAACAAACTGCTCACCGACCCCTACGCGAAAGCGCTGAACGGCAACCTCACCTGGCACGAATCCCTGTTCAGCTACCACTTCGCCGCGCCGGAGCGCAAGAACACCAAGGACAGCGCGCCCTACGTGCCCAAGTGCGTGGTGGTCAGCCCGTTCTTCGACTGGGGCAACGAGTCCCGGCCCCGTACGCCCTACCACCGCACGGTGATCTACGAGGCGCACGTACGCGGGCTCACCATGCGCCACCCGGGCATACCCGAACACCAGCGGGGCACCTACTCGGGGCTGGCCCACCCGGTGATGATCGACTACCTCACCTCGCTGGGGGTGACGGCTGTCGAGCTCATGCCCGTGCACCACTTCGTGCCCGAGCACGCCATGGTGGCGCGGGGGCTGACCAACTACTGGGGGTACAACACCCTGGCCTTCCTGGCCCCGCACAGCGGGTACGCGGCGCGAGGCTCGCGCGGGCAGCAGGTGCAGGAGTTCAAGGCGATGGTCAAGTCGCTGCACGAGGCGGGCATCGAGGTGCTGCTCGACGTGGTGTACAACCACACCGCCGAGGGAGACCACATGGGGCCCACGCTGTCGCTGCGCGGCATCGACAACCTCAGCTACTACCGGGTCAGCGACGAGGACCAGCGCTACTACCTCGACTACACCGGCTGCGGCAACAGCCTGAACGTGCGCCATCCGCACTCGTTGCAGCTGATCATGGACTCGCTGCGGTACTGGGTCCTGGAGATGCACGTGGACGGGTTCCGCTTCGACCTCGCCTCGGCCCTGGCCCGCGAGTTCCACGACGTGGACCGGCTGAGCACGTTCTTCGACATCGTCCAGCAGGATCCGGTGATCTCGCAGGTCAAGCTGATCGCCGAACCCTGGGACGTGGGCCCGGGCGGCTACCAGGTGGGCAACTTCCCGCCGCTGTGGACCGAGTGGAACGGCAAGTACCGCGACACCGTGCGCGACTACTGGCGGGGAGAGCCCGTGGTGGGCGAGCTGGCCTCGCGCCTGGCCGGGTCCAGCGACCTCTACCAGGACGACGGCCGCCGCCCGGTGGCCTCCATCAACTTCATCACCTGCCACGACGGCTTCACCATGGCCGATCTGGTGTCCTACGACCGCAAGCACAACGAGGCCAACGGCGAGGACAACCGGGACGGCACCGACGACAACCGGTCCTGGAACCACGGTGTGGAGGGGCCCACCGAGGACCCCGAGATCATCACGCTGCGCCGCCGCCAGGTGCGCAACTTCCTCACCACCCTGTACCTGTCGCAGGGGGTGGTGATGCTCTCCCACGGTGACGAGGTCGGACGCACCCAGAACGGCAACAACAACGCCTACTGCCAGGACAACGAGATCGCCTGGATCGACTGGAAGGGCGCCGGGCTCGGCGAGGAAGAGGAGCCCGACAACGACCTGCTGGACTACGTGCGCGGGCTGGCGCGGCTGCGCCGCGACCACCCGGTGTTCCGGCGCCGCCGGTTCTTCCGGGGCAGCCCGGTGGGCGGTGCCAAGGCCGGGAAGAGGGGGCTGCCCGACATCGTGTGGCTGCGCCCGAACGGAAAGAAGATGACCGGCGACGACTGGAACTCAACGGGCCAGGCCCTGGGCGTGTTCCTCAACGGGGACGCCATCACCGAGCCCGATCCGCGCGGTCGGCGGACCCGGGACAGTTCGTTCCTGCTGCTGCTCAACAGCGGCCCGGAGACGGTGGACTTCACCGTTCCGGGCACCGAGTACGGCATGGCCTGGGAGACCGTGCTGGACACCGCCGAGCCCGACGTGGAGGGGCGGCCGTTCGTGGCGGCCTCCGGTCCGGTGCGGGTGATCGACCGGGCGCTGCTGCTGCTGCGCCGGGTGTCGCACAAGCACACGCTGTCCCCCCGGTCCTGAGGGGTTCGGGCGCACGGGCCCCGGAGGCTCCCCGGTGGGAGCGGCCGGGGCCCGTAGCCTCCCGGTCGTCCACAGGACGGGGTTCGCTCTGGCGGTGGCACGGCGCGTCGGAGACGCTGGATGAAAAAGGCTGGGCAGGGGGGTTCGCGCCCCCCTCCTCGGGGTGCCCCGAGCCACCGCCTACTCTGGGTGACCATGTCGAGTACACACACCGGCGCGGACGCCTCCGCCGCCGCCATCGCGTTCCGGCAACTGCTGCCCGTCCCCGGCGGTGCGGACGCGGACCCGGCCGCCGCCTACGCATACCCCGCCGACCTGGACCGCCCCTGGGTGCGCGCCAACATGGTGGCCAGCGCCGACGGAGGCGCCGTGGGTCCCTCGGGGCGCAGCAGGGACCTGTCCTCGGCGCCCGACCGAAGGATCATGGGCGTGCTGCGCGCCCTGTGCGACGTGGTGCTGGTGGGCGCGGCCACGGCGCGTGTGGAGGGGTACGGGCCGGTCCGGGCCCGCAGGGCGTGGGAGGGGCTGCGCGAGGGGCGGACGCGGACACCGGCCGTGGCGGTGGTCTCCCGCTCCCTCGACCTGCCCGCCGAACTGCTCACCGAGGCGCCGCCGCACGCGCGCACCCTGGTGTTCACCACGGGCGGCGCCCCCGCGGACCGGCGGCGCGAGGTGGCCGCACGCGCCGACCTGGTGGTGGTCGAGGGGGACTCGGTGACGCCCGCGCACATCGTGGACGCCCTGGCCGAGCGCGGGCTGCACCGCGTGCTGACAGAGGGCGGCCCGCACCTGTTGGCGGAGTTGGTCGCGGCGGGGCTGCTGGACGAACTGTGCCTGACCCTGAGCCCGCACCTGCTGGGTGCGGGGCCGCCGCGCATCGTGGCGGGGGGTCCGGGGTCTCCCGGAGCGCCGGAGCCCGCCGTCGGCGCGCGGAGCACGCCCGTGCGGATGGCGCACCTGCTGGAGGCGGAGGGGAGCCTGTTCGCGCGTTACGTCAGGGAATAGGGCGTGCGCGGAGGACACACGGGTAACCGCTCGATTTCGGCCGCCTCACAAACACGCATGAACCATCCCGCAACCGGACATACCCGAGGTGTGCCCTCCATTGGAAACACCACTGCTGGACCCAGGACACACCGCATTGACGGGGCTTACCGGCTTGGCCCCCCGGCCGAGAGGATGAACGTGGTGCCGACGTCCGAAAACGGATCCCCTCCTGTCTATCGCGGAATAGCCGAGGAACTACGCGAACAGATCCGCTCCGGACGGTACGCCGACGGCGACCGCCTGCCCGGGGAGAACACCCTCATGGAACGCCACGGCGTCGCACGGGCCACCGCGAGGCAGGCGCTCTCCGTACTGATCAACGAGGGCCTGGCCGTGGCCGTGCGCGGCTCGGGCATCTACGTCCGCCTGTTCCGGCCCCTGCGAAGACACGGCGCCCGGCGGTTGTCCCAGGACCTGTGGGGCGGCGGGCGCGCGATCTGGCAGGTCGACAGCGAGGACCGCGGGTACGAGGTGGACAGCCTGCGGGTGGACGAGTCGACGCCCGCCGCGCACGTGGCGCGCGCGCTGGGTCTGGCCGAGGGGGACGGGGTGGTGCGGCGCTCGCGCCGCTACCTCGTGGACGGCCGTCCGGTGCAGCAGGCCGTCTCGCACGTGCCCCTGGCCGTGCTGGGGGACGGCGGGGAGCCGTCGGCCCGGCGCGTGCGCGACTACGACAGCGGGCCGGGGGGCATCTACGCGCGCCTGGCCGAACTGGGGCACGCCCCGGCGCACTTCACCGAGGAGATCCGGGTGCGCATGCCCGCCCCCGAGGAGAACGAGGTACTGGAACTCGCACCCGGGACCCCGGTGCTGGAGGTGGCGCGCACCGCGCTGACCGCCGACCACCGGCCGGTGGAGTTCAACGAGATAACCATGGACGGCTCCGCCTACGTGCTGCGGTACGACTTCGACGCCTGAGCCGGGTCTTCGTCCCCGCCCGCACGGACCGCCCGCCCCCGGGGCCGCGCCGCGCGCCCCCGAGCCCCCGAAAACGGGGGAGGGCCGCCGCTCCGGCGCCCCTCCCCCGTCGAACCGACTTCAGCGACCGCCTCGTCTGGAGGCGAACACCAGGTACGCCAACGGCAGGAGGACGAGTCCCACCGCCAGCGCACCGGCGGCGGCGTAGGGCAGGGAGTCCGACGCGGTCATGGCCCACCGCGCCACGCCGAACCCCAGGACGAGAGCGACCGCCAGCGCGCACACGGCCACGGCCGCGGCGGCGAACAGCAGTGTGCGCTCGCTCCAGGGTTCGGGCCGGGCGCGGGCGGCCCGCACGACCGTGGAGCGAACGCTGAGCTCGGCGGCCCAGAGAAGCTCACGGCCGGTGGCGGCCGCTCCGTCCGCGACGGTCCTCATCAGGGACCGCGCTCCCGCGGTGGTCTGGTCGAGCCACCACAGTCCGTATCGAATCCTGCCCACGCGCAGCGGTCGCCTGCTCACTCCGAGTGCCTGATGCGTTGTAACGGCCATGTCACCTGCCTCAAGTGCACCGTTCGACCACTGACCCTGGCTACAGCCGTACCCTTACCTTTGGCTACCGAACGTCGTATAGGCGGAAGTTAGGAGGATCTGGCTGTTTGGGACGGCTTTCCTGTCCCAAATGTCATATGTGAGTATTTTCGGCACGAAGGGTGCTGAGGCGGCATCCGGAGCCGATTCGGGGTAGCGTCGTCCCATGGCTGACTCAGCGGACCAGGCCCAGGACAACGGCAGCGGGCCCAAGGACATCCCACGGACCGACCAGGAATGGCGCGAACGGCTCAACTCCCAGGAGTACGCGGTACTGCGCCAGGCCGCCACCGAGCGTCCGTGGACCGGGGAGTACGTGGACACCACGACGGCCGGGGTCTACCGCTGCCGCGGCTGCGGCGCCGAACTGTTCCGTTCCGGCGAGAAGTTCGAGTCCCACTGCGGATGGCCCAGCTTCTACGACCCGGCCGACTCCGACGCGGTGGTGCTGCACGAGGACCGCTCCCTGGGCATGGTGCGCACCGAGGTGCGGTGCGCCGCGTGCGACTCGCACCTGGGCCACGTCTTCCACGGCGAGGGGTACGCCACCCCCACCGACGACCGGTACTGCATCAACTCCGTGGCCCTCACCCTGGAGCCGACCGAGTAGGTTGCCGTACGATCCTGGTGCCGGACGGCGGGGCCGGGACAGCCCGGGGACGGCGGCGCGCACCCGCGACCCGTCCTCGGCGGAATCAGGAATAATCGCATCCAGCGCACCAACGGCCGGACCCCCGACGGCCCGCGGGGCGCGGCGCGCAGGGCCGGTCACATCCGAACCCTCCGCCAGCCGGCCCGGGAGCCCCGGGCCGACCCCCGCAGCGGCAACCGATGTGCGGGCGAACCGACAGACCCGCGACGAAAGCGCTCGATGACCGACGACTCACCATTCTCATCCGCCTCCCACCGCCCCGCGGCACGCCCGCGCCTGGGCATGGCACAGGGTTCGGCCCCGTGGCTGCTGCCCGCACTGGGGGCCGCCGGAGCCGCAGTCCTGGCCGCACGGGGCTCGCGGGCCCGCACGGCCCTCGCCGTCCCGGTGGTGGCGCTCGCGGCGGGGATGACCTGGTTCTTCCGCGACCCCGAGCGCGGCCCCGCGACCGGCCGGGTGCTGTCCGCGGCGGACGGCGTCGTGCAGAGCCTCGACCCCCAGCCCGACGGGCGGACCAGGGTCGCGGTGTTCATGAACCCCCTCAACGTGCACGTCAACCGTGCCCCCCTCGCCGGCGTGGTCACGGGCGTCGAGCACCGACCCGGCGGCTTCCGCCCCGCATTCGACAAGGACAGCGAGCGTAATGAGCGCGTCATCTGGACCTTTGAAACCGAGATCGGTGCGATCACGGTCGTTCAAATCGCCGGCGCGATGGTCAGGCGTATCGTCCCGTATCTCGCTGCGGGGCAGAAGGTCGAGCAAGGGGAGAGGATCGGTCTCATCCGGTTCGGGTCCAGGGTCGACGTCTACCTTCCGGCCGGGATCGCCCCGGCGGTGGAGGTCGGCCAGAAGGTCCGTGCCGGAGAAACCCGCCTTGACGCCGGCTGAGAACGTCCTGGCGGCCGACGGGGCCGCCTCCCCCGTTCCGCAGGAGGCTCCCAGGCTGCGCCTGGGCGTGGCCGACTACCTGACGCTCGGCAACGCCCTGTGCGGCTTCCTGGCGGTGTGGGCACTGGTGGTGGCCCAGTCCGCGCAGGAGGCGGCCGGGATCGCCGGACCGCTGCCGCGCACGGCCATGGCCACGGTCGTGGGCCTGCTGCTGGTCGCGGCCGCCCTGGACGTGCTCGACGGCCGGGTCGCCCGCAAACTGGGCGGCAGCGGCATGGGCGCGGAGCTGGACAACCTGGCCGACGTGATCAGCTTCGGGTTCGCGCCCGCGTTCTTCTTCGTCGTGTGGGGCATGCGGACCGGGGGCCCGGACCTGCTGCCGGTCGCGGCGGGCGGCGCCGTGCTGCTCGCGGTCATCGTGCGCCTGGCCCGGTTCTCCTGCCAAGCCCCGGGCTCCAGTTACTTCACCGGGCTGCCGTGCCCTTTCGGCGCCATGGCCGTGGTGACGGTGGTCCTGCTGGACCCGCCGCTGATCGCGGGGGTGACGGCGGTGCTGCTCATCTCCTGGCTGATGGTGAGCCGGATGGAGTACCCCAAGCCGCGCGGGCGCAAGGCCCACGCGGTGCTGGGCATCCTGGCCGTCGGGGTCGCCCTCATGGCCGCGTGGGGCATGGGCCTGCCCGCGGGGCAGACGCTCATCTACCTGATGAGCGCCGCCGTGCTGGGCTTCATCGTCACCATCCCGTTCTACGTCCTGGCCGTGCGGCGGGCCGCCGCGGCGCAGGACTGACGCGAACGATCGGGGGCGCCCCGGGGAAGGAGTTCCTTCCCCGGGGCGCCCCCGATCGCGCCGTGGCCGGGCCCGCCCAGCGACTGTTCCGGGCGGGCCCCGGCCTGTGCGGGCCGGTCCGGGCGCCCGCGGGGTTCCGGAGGTGGCGACCCCGCCGCAGACGCCGAAGGTTCCCCTACCCCGGGCGCCCGGACACGGACCGAAGCGGAGCGGAGGCCCAAAGGACTACGGCAGGGACTCGACCAGCTCGGCGACGCTCTTGCGGCGACCGGTGTAGAACGGCACCTCCTCGCGGGTGTGCAGGCGGGCCTTGGCGCCGCGCAGGTGGCGCATCAGGTCCACGATGCGGTGCAGGTCGTCGGCCTCGAAGGCGAGCAGCCACTCGTAGTCGTTGAGCCCGAACGAGGACACCGTGTTGGCGCGCACGTCCGGGTAGGGGGCGGCCATGCGTCCGTGCTCGGCGAGCATCGCGCGGCGTTCGTCGTCGGGCAGCAGGTACCACTCGTAGGAGCGCACGAACGGGTACACGCACAGGTGCTCGCGCGGCTCCTCCCCCGCCATGAAGGCCGGCACGTGGCCGCGGTTGAACTCGGCGGGGCGGTGCAGGCCCACGACAGACCACACCGGGGTGCTCACCCGGCCGATCCGCGTGCGGCGGAAGGCCGTGTAGATGTCCTGGACCTGCTCGGAGGAGTCGGCCACCCACCAGAACATGATGTCGGCGTCGGCGCGGAAGCCCTGGACGTCGTAGCTGCCGCGGGTGGTCACACCCTGCTCGGCGGCCTTGTCCAGGAGCGCGGCCAGTTCTTCGGCCGCGGCGGCGCGGTCGATCCCGTCCAGGGCCTCGACCTTGAAGACCGACCACATGGTGTAGCGGATGAGGGAGTTGAGGTCGTTGCCGTCCTGATCGACGGCTTGGTTGTGCTGGCCCGTCACGGGTTGACTCCTTGCTGGTTCGTTCCGGCGGCCTCGTCGCCGCTGGTGGGGCTGTTGGTCGTGAGGGCGCCCGCCAGGAGGTCCGCCTGTCGGCGGGCGTCGGCGACGCAGGCGGGGACGCCCACGCCGCCGTAGACCGCGCCGCACACCCCCAGGCCGGGGCTGCGGGCGACGTCGGCTCGCACGCGCTCGACGAGGGAGGCGTGGCCGACGGCGTACTGGGGAAGGCCGTCGTTCCACCGGGTGACCCGGGTCTGCACCGGCGCCCCGGCCATGCCGGTGACCGTGGTCAGGTCGCGCACGGCGGCCTCGGTCAGCTCCTCGTCGGAGCGCTCCAGGACCCGCTCCTCGCCGAAGCGCCCGATGGAGCAGCGCAGCACCACCAGGTCGTCGCCGGGGTTGGCCGCGGCCAGCTCCTCGGCGATCCAGGGCCACTTGTTGCTGGAGAAGGTGGCGGCCTTGACGGTTAGCCCCTCCCCCGCCGGGACGAGGAAGCCCGTGCCGGTGAGCGGCTCGGGGAAGGCGGAGGCGGGCAGGGCCATGGTCACCAGGGCCATGCTGGCGTACTCGACGCCGCCGAGGTCGCGGGAGGCGCCGGGGGCGTGCTCGGCGAGCAGGCGGGCCGCCTCGGGTGCGGGGCAGGCGAGCAGGACCCCGTCGCAGGCGATGCGTTCGTCGCCGCCCAGGCGCACCCCCCAGCCCTCGGGCAGGCGCTCCAGGGCGCGCACCCGCGAGCCCACGCGCAGGCTGTCGGCGTGGCGCTCGGCGAGCGCGCCGACGAGACCGGCCACGCCGCCGCGCAGGGAGGCGAACACCGGCCCGGCCTTGGTAGGCGCCGCTCCCCGGCCGCGCAGGCTGGTGCGCACGGCGTGCATCAGGGAGCGGTCGCGGCGGGCCATGGGCGCGATCTGCGGCAGCGTGGACTCCAGGGAGAGCCGGTCGGCGCGGCCCGCGTACACGCCGCCCAGGAGGGGCTCGACGAGGCGGTCGACGACCTCCGGGCCCATACGGGCCCCGACGTAGTCGGCGACGGACACGTCGCCGCGCACCGGTGTGCGCGGGAGGACGAGGTCGAGTCCGGCCCGCAGGGTGCCGGCCCCGGAGAGCACCCCGCTGCGGGCGAGCGCGCGCAGGTCGCCGGGCACTCCCATGAGCTGCCCCTTGGGCAGGGGGCGCACCCGTCCGCGGCTGTAGACGGCGGCGGCGCCGGGCCCGGGGTGCACCACCAGCTCGTCCAGGCCCAGCTCGGAGAACAGCTCCAGCGCCTCGGGGCGGCGGGCGAGCACCGCCTCGGCACCCGCGTCCACGGATACCCCCGCCACCGGTGAGGCGCGCAGCTTGCCCCCGGGGGCCTCGGAGGCCTCCACCACGGTGACGGCGGCGCCCAGGCCACGGAGGCGGTGCGCGGCGGTGAGTCCGGAGACCCCGCCCCCGACCACGACGACGTGCGGTGCTTCAGGCATACCCCCAGCTTCCCAGATGACCTGGGTCACCGTGATCCGCCTTCCCCCGCGGCGCCCCGTGATTCGCGTCGCGCCCGCGGCGGGTCCGCGTGCGGCGCTCCGGGGTCCGGGGCGGCCCCGCCGCCGCACGCCGCCGTTGCGCGGTCGTTACCGCTGCGCCGCAACGGGCGCGCGGCGGAGTACGTCGAAGCGGGCATGGTTACCTCAGCCCTCCCCACGCCCCGGCGTGTCGCCGGGACCGTGCTCTCCGCGGGCCTGGCGGCCCTGCTGGCCACGTCCTGCGCCTCCCCCGTGTCCGACGGCGGCGCCGGGGCCGTCAACGAGTCCGCTGCCGTGGCCCCCGAGTCCGGCGGCCGGGCCCTGCCCGAGGAGCAGACGGGCCCGCAGGGGGCCGCCGAGGAGGGCGGCGGCTCGGCCGTCGGCTCCGAGGTGGAGATCGGCGACCGGGAACTGGTCCACACCGCCGACCTGGCGGTACGGGTCGAGGACGTGTCCGAGGCGGTCGGGCTCGCCAAGGAGCTGACCCTCGACGCGGGCGGCTACGTCGCCTCGGAGCGGGTGTCCACCCCTCAGGGCGGTCCCCCCGAGGGGTCGCTGACGCTGCGCATCCCTGGTGAGGAATACGAGGGCGCCCTGGAGGACCTGTCGCTGTTGGGCGACCGCTCCGACCTGGAGCGGTCGGTGCAGGACGTCACCGAGGAGGTGGCCGACGTCGAGAGCCGCGTCGAGTCCTCCGAGACCGCCCTGGAGACGCTGCGCGGCTACCTGGAAGAGGCCGAGAACGTCGACGAGCTGCTGCGGGTGGAGGGCGAGATCCAGAACCGCCAGGCGGAGCTGGAGGCCTTCCAGGCGCGGCTGGAGACGCTGCGCGACCAGACGGCGTACTCGACGGTGAACCTGACCCTGCTGCCCCCGGAGACCTACCTGGAGGAGCCCTCGGAGGACTCCATCGGGTTCCTCGGCGGCCTGGAGCGCGGCTGGCGCGCCCTGGTGACCCTCGGCCGGGGCGTGGCCGTGGCCGCGGGCTGGCTACTGCCGTTCCTTGTGGTGGCCGCCGTGCTGGGCGCGGCGCCGCTGTGGTGGTACCGCTCGCGTCGGCGTGCGTCCGCGAACGGCGCCCCCGCCGCGGGCGGGACCGGAACCGGCTCCGCGGAGGGTGCCGCCCCGGTGGGCGCCGAGCCAGGCCCCCCGGCCTCCGGCGGCTCCGCCGACGACGGCGCGAAGGGCCAGGACCCCGGCGCGTCCTCCGGGCCCGGCGGGAGGCCGCCCGGGGACGGGGAGTGAACACGGGCCCACGGCGCCCGTCCCCGCGTGTCGGGGCCGGGCGGGCCCGGGGTCCGTCTTCGAACCGGCCTCAGCCCCTGGGGCCGGTTCGGGTGCCCGCGGGGTTCCGCAGGTGTCGAAGGTGAGACTTCGAGGAGGCCTGCGCCGCAGGCGCCGGTTGAGGGTGGTGGCGGGCGGCGGTGCGGGCACGAGCCGTCCCACCGAAGACACCGAAGGTTCCCGTGCTCCGGGCGCCCGAACACGGACCGAAGCGAAGCACAGGCCCCAAGGAAGCACCGCCTAGACGGCGGTCTCCTCGTGCACGAACTCGGTGAGCCGCTGGAGCATGTCCGGGTCGGTGCTGGGCAGCACGCCGTGGCCCAGGTTGAAGACGTGGCCGTCGGCGGCGCGGCCCCGGGACAGGATGTCGCGGGTGCGCTCGGCGACGACCTCCCAGGGCGCGAACAGGGTGGCCGGGTCGAGGTTGCCCTGGAGGGCGGTGCCGGGCTGGACGCGCTGGACAGCCTTGTCCAGCGGCACCCGCCAGTCCACGCCCACGACGTCGGCCCCGGCCTCGCTGAGCAGGCTGAGCAGTTCGCCGGTGCCCACGCCGAAGTGGATGCGCGGCACCTCGTGCCGGGCGAGCTGACCGAAGATCCACGAGGTGTAGGGCAGCACCGAGGCGCGGTAGTCCTCCGCGCTCAGGGCGCCCACCCAGGAGTCGAAGAGCTGGACGGCGCTGGCTCCCGCCTCGATCTGGGTGCGCAGGAAGCCCAGGGCGATGGTGGCCAGGCGGCGCATCAGCTCGTCCCACAGCTCGGGCTCGCCGTACATGAGCGCCTTGGTGTGCTCGTGGTTCTTGGAGGGGCCGCCCTCGATGAGGTACGAGGCCAGGGTGAACGGCGCGCCCGCGAAACCGATGAGGGGCTTGTCGCCCAGCTCGCCGACCAGTTGGCCCACGGCCTCGGTGATGTAGGGCACGTCGCCGGGTTCGAGCTCGCGCAGCCGCTTGACGCCGGTCGCGTCGCGGATCGGGTCGGCGACCACCGGGCCGACGCCGGGCTTGATGTCGAGGTCGATGCCGATGGCCTTGAGCGGCACGACGATGTCGCTGAAGAAGATCGCGGCGTCGACGTCGTAGCGGCGCACCGGCTGCATCGTGATCTCGGTGATCATGTCGGGGCGCGCGCAGGCCTCAAGCATCGGCACGTCGGCGCGGACCCGTCGGTACTCGGGCAGGGAGCGTCCCGCCTGGCGCATGAACCACACCGGGGTGTGGGCCACGGGAAGGCGCCGGCAAGCGCGGAGGAAAGGAGAATCTTGCAGGGTCACCCCTCGATCGTGCCATGCCCCGCCCGGTGCTCCCACTCGGATCGCCGAACCCGTACGCGCCCGTGCGCGTCGGCGACGGGGACCGGGGAGGGCGCGAACCGGCGCAGGCGGCGACCGGCCGGTCCCAAGATCATCACAAAACGCCGACACGCCGGGCGAACTCCGACTCGCGGCCCGTGACTCATGCCACGGTTTTCGACGTGCCCACCGTTCCGCCTCCGGCGGAAGAGGCGGAGCACGTCCACACGCCCCCGCCCAGACGTGATCACCCCAGAATGAAGGCTGACGTTCCCACCATGCCCGATGTCGGTAGCGCCGAGGACGCACACGAGACGTTCCGGCGAGCGGTCGAGGCCCTGCGCTCACCCCTCCTGCGACCCGAGATCACCGTCCGGGAGATCCCCGCCCCCCAGCGGCTGGCCCCGCACTCCGCCGCGGTCTCGGCCGAGGTGACCGTCCACGGAGAGGAGGTCGCCTGGGGCAGACTCATCGTCCTGTACGACCCCGAGGGCACCCGCGACTGGCCGGGGCCCTTCCGGGTGGTCTGCCAGGCCAACTCCGAACTGGAGTCGGAGATCGCGACCGACCCCCTGCTCGGACCGGTCGCCTGGAGCTGGCTGACCGACGCCCTGGACGCGTGCGGCGCCACGCACCACACGCTGAGCGGCACGGTCACCCGTGCCACCACCGAGGGCTTCGGCACCAAGGCAGACCAGGGCGCCACCACCGAGGTGGAGATGCGCGCCTCCTGGACACCGGAATCCGACGACCTGTCCGGACACGTCCAGGCGTGGACGGCGCTGCTGGCCTCGGCCGCGGGGCTGCCGCCGCTGGACGTCACCGACATCACCGGAAAGCGCTCCCGGCCCTGACCGCCGCCCCCTGTGCCCACGGGGCCCGCGGCCGGTCCGAATCCGCGTCCGGTGGCGACAGCGCATACCGTAGTGGTGTGGCGAACGCGTTGAACTCCAAGACAGAACCCCGCGAACCAGGCAACGACGACGACGCCGAGAGGGCCCCCCTACTCCGGGAACCTCGCGAGGGCCTGCCCGAGGTCACCTCCGACGCCGACGCGCTGGCCGGTGTGGTCGCCGCGCTCTCCGCCGGGAGCGGCCCCGTCGCGGTGGACGCCGAACGCGCCTCCGGCTACCGGTACGGGCAGCGCGCCTACCTGGTCCAGCTACGCCGCGAGGGAGCGGGGTCGGCGCTGATCGACCCCATCGCCTGCCCGGACCTGAGCGCGCTCAACGACGCCGTGGGCGCGGCCGAGGTGGTGCTGCACGCCGCGCACCAGGACCTGCCCTGCCTGACCGAGGTCAACCTGCGCCCCCGGAGCCTGTTCGACACCGAACTGGCCGGTCGGCTGCTGGGCTACCAGCGGGTCGGCCTGGGGTTCATGGTGGAGCGGCTGCTCCACCTGCGGCTGGCCAAGGAGCACTCGGCCGTGGACTGGTCCCAGCGCCCGCTGCCGGAGGACTGGCTGCGCTACGCGGCGCTGGACGTGGAGATCCTCATCGACCTGCGGGACTCCCTGGAGGTCGAGCTGGAGGAGACCGGCAAGCTGGAGTGGGCGCGCGAGGAGTTCGCCGCGGTCCTGTCCGCGCCGCCCAAGGAACCGCGCGCCGATCCCTGGCGGCGCACCTCGGGCATCCACCGGGTGCGCAACCAGCGCGCCCTGGCCGCCGTGCGCGAGCTCTGGTACGAGCGCGACCGCATCGCCCAGGAGCGGGACATCTCGCCCGGCCGGGTGCTGCCGGACGCGGCGATCGTTGAGGCGGCCACCGGTATGCCGCGCACCACCACCGAGCTGGCCAAGATCCGGCAGTTCGGCATCAAGCTGGCGCGGCGCTACCTGACCACGTGGATCAAGGCGGTCAACCGGGCGCGCGACATGCCGCAGGCGGAGCTGCCCCGGCCCAACGCGCCGGGCGACGGTCCGCCGCCGGTGAACCGGTGGGGCGACCGTGCGCCGGAGGCGGCGCGGCGGCTGGAGGCGGTCCGGGCCACGGTCACGGGGATCGCCGAGGACGTCGTCATGCCGACCGAGAACCTGCTGCTGCCGGACACGGTGCGCCGTCTGGCGTGGGCGCCGCCGAGGGCGGTGGACCCCGACGCGGTGGGCGCGTTCCTGCGTGAGCGCGGAGCCCGTGAGTGGCAGGTCACCCTGACCGCGGAACCCCTGGCCACAGCATTGCGGACGGCCGATCAGGCGTAGCGATTTACCCCGTTCTGACACGATCAACCCAGGAGTGAGCGAACTCACCGTGCCCTCAGGGCGTTTGGTGCCTGTTCCGTAGCCCGGTGTCCGATTAAGTTATAGAAACGTGCCCTGGCGATTTCGGGGTACGGGTTGTCCGACGGGTGTTACGCCGCAGGCCTGGGGCCGCGGTGCGCGATCAGGGGAATGTGGTGATTGTGCTGTCGTTCTGGCGTGCGTTGCTGCGCGAGACCGGACTCAAGGGCGCGACCAGGACCCGGTCCGCCGATACCACCGTGCCCGCGCGTGCGGAGCAACCCGTGGAGAAGCCGACGGAGCGGCCGACCGAGCGGCCGACGGGAGTCTCCGTGCCGAGCCCCGCGCCGGCGAGCGGTGCGCCCACCGAGCCGCTGGCCCTGACCGGCGCGCGCGAGGAGGCGGCGCGGACGGTCTCCGGGGTGGTCCAGGCCCCCGCCCCGACCGCCGGGATGCGGGCCGCCTCCCTGGAGCGGACGCTGCGTTCGCTGGTGGAGCGGCTGGGCACCGAACACCCGGACACGATCACCGCGCGCAACAACCTGGCGACCAAGTACGCGCAGATGGGGCGCCGTCAGGCCGCGGTGCAGCAGTTCGAGCTGACCCTGGCCGAGGCGGTGGCGGTCTTCGGCGAGGAGCACCCGCGCACCGAGATCATCCGCGAGAACCTGGCCTGGGCCTACGAGGACGCCGGCCGTCCGGCGGACGCCGCGGGGCAGTGGGAGATGCTGCTGCGCGAGCGCGAGCGCCAGTTCGGCTCGGCCGACGAGGACACCGTGGAGGCGCGCATGCGCCTGGCGGTCTGCTACCGGCGCAGCGGCCGCCTGGACGCGGCCGTGGTGCACTACGAGCGGGCCATCGAGGACGTGGCCTCGACCGAGCGCCGTGAGGAGCTGCGGCTGGGGCTGAGCGCGGCGCAGAGCATGTCCGGGCGCTACGAGGACGCGATCGGGCAGCTGCGGATGGTGCTGGCCGGACGGCGGCGGCGCCTGGGCAAGGGGCACCTGGACACCCTGACGGTGCACCACCGCCTGGGCCGCGCGTACACCCAGGCGGGACGCTCCGACGAGGCGGTGGAGGTGCTGCGCGACGCCTACCGGGTGGCGCTGAACTCCTCCGGCGACCCGGAGGTGCGGCGGCTGACGCTGCGGCTGCGCCGCGACCTGGCGGGCGCCTACAACGCCGCGGGCCGGTACCGCGAGGCCAACGCGCTGCTGTGAGAGGTCGCGCCCGCCCGGGCGCGGCCTTCGGGGGCCGGGGTCGCACGACCCCGGCCCCCGGCGTGTTGAGGGGGCCTCGGCGGTAAGCGGCTGCCCGGCGGCGAGGTCGCGGTAGAGGCCGTCGGCGGCCGCCGGCTCCTCGTGGGCGCCCGCGGCGCGCACCCGTCCGGCGTCCATGACCGCGATCCGGTCGGCGCCGGTGACCGTGGACGGCCGGTGCGCCACGACGATGACGTTGGTGTGGCGGGCAGCGTGCAGCACGACCTTCTTGAGGACCCTCTGGCTGACGGCGTCCGGATGGGGGTCGCCTCGTCCATGAGCAGGAGTCGGGGGCCGCGCGCCAGCGGGCGACGGCCGCCCGCTGGCGCTCCCCTCCGGAGGCCGTCACGCCCCGGTGGCCGATCGCGCCGTCCAGCCCGTCGGGCGGGCCACCGGGTCCCCGGACGGGCGTAGCCCCGCAGGCGGCGCGGGGACGCCTTGGGCCCGGCCCCGGTGTTCGCGCGGCGCGGTCGGCGTCGCACACGCCCGGATGCGGCATGTGGGCACCCGATGCCGTCGCACGGCGTCCTTCGCGCCGTCCGCTGTGGTTCGCTGTGTCCGGTGATGGAGCGTCCGATCGGCCAACCGCGCGCCGGGCGGGCCGCGCCACCGCCGAAAGCCGGGGATCGCCCCTGACCCACCCCCTGACCGAAGTCGGGGGGTCCGCTGCTCGCAGAAGTTGTTACTGACGAGTAGCATGGTGGTCGACGAGTCCATCCACCCCTGGAGAAGGAGGGGCCATCGTGCCGCGAACTGCCCGCGATGTCGTGTTTGTCGACGGGGTCCGCACCCCGTTCGGCAAGTCAGGCAAGGGCCTCTACGCCGAGACGCGCGCCGACGACCTCGTCGTACGCGTGATCCGCGAACTGATGCGCCGCAACCCGGGACTGCCCCCCGAGCGCGTCGACGAGGTCGCCATCGCCGCCACCACCCAGATCGGCGACCAGGGCCTGACGATCGGGCGCAGCGCCGCGATCCTCGCCGGACTGCCCAGCAGCGTCCCCGGCTACGCCATCGACCGCATGTGCGCCGGTGCGCTCACGGCCGTCACCACCTCCGGCGCGGGCATCGCCTTCGGCGCCTACGACGTGGTCATCGCGGGCGGCGTCGAGCACATGGGCCGCCACCCCATGGGCGAGGGGGTGGACCCCAACCCGCGCTTCCTCTCCGAGAAGCTCGTGGACCCGTCCGCGCTGGTCATGGGCAACACCGCCGAGAACCTGCACGACCGGTACCCCTCCATCACCAAGGAGCGGGCCGACGCCTACGCGGTGCGCAGCCAGGAGAAGGTCGCCAAGGCCTACGCCGACGGCCGGATCCAGCCCGACCTGGTCGAGGTCCTGGTCCGCTCCCTGGAGGAGGGCTACGGCCTGGCCACCCGGGACGAGCCGCCCCGGCCCGGCACCACGATGGAGTCGCTGGCCTCCCTCAAGACCCCGTTCCGCGCGCACGGCAACGTGACGCCCGGCAACGCCGCCGGCCTCAACGACGGCGCCACCGGCGCGATCCTGGCCGCCGAGGACGTGGCCGAGGAGCTGGGGCTGGGCGCCGGGATGCGCCTGGTGGACTTCTCCTTCGCCGGTGTGGCGCCCGAGGTCATGGGCGTGGGCCCGGTCCCGGCCACCGAGAAGCTGTTCGCCCGCCAGGGCATCTCGATGGACGACGTGGGCCTGATCGAGATCAACGAGGCCTTCGCCGTGCAGGTGCTGGCCTTCCTGGAGCACTTCGGCCTCGCCGACGACGACGCCCGCGTCAACCCCTGGGGCGGCGCGATCGCCCTCGGCCACCCGCTGGCCTCCTCGGGCGTGCGCCTGATGATGCAGCTCGCACGCCAGTTCGCCGAGCGCCCCGACGTCCGCTACGGCCTGACCACCATGTGCGTCGGCATGGGCATGGGCGGGACAGTCCTGTGGGAGAACACCAACTACGAGGGGGGCAAGTGAGCACCGTCATCGACCAGGCACGGGAGCTGTTCAGCGACGAGGTCGTCACCAACGCCCTCTCCCGGGACGTCGAACTCCCCTACGGCGCGGGCACCGCGGTCCTGATCACCCTGGACAACGGGCACGACCACACCAAGCCCAACACCTTCGGCCCCGGCGGGCTGCTCAGCCTGGACGCGGCGATCGAGGCCGCCGGGGCGCGCACCGACATCGTCGCCGTGGCCGTCACGGGCAAGCCGTTCATCTTCGCCGTGGGCGCGGACCTGACCGGCGTGCCCGCCCTCCAGAACCGCGAGCAGGCGCACGCCATCGGCAAGCTGGGCCACGACGTGTTCCGCAAGCTCGGCGAGCTGAACGTGCCCACCTTCGCGCTGGTCAACGGCGCGGCCATGGGCGGCGGCGTCGAGGTGGCGCTGCACTGCACCTACCGCACCATCTCCTCGGGCGTCCCGGCGGTGTCGCTGCCGGAGACCTTCCTGGGCCTGGTGCCCGGCTGGGGCGGTACCTACCTGCTGCCGAACCTGATCGGCGCCGAGAAGGCCCTCAAGGTCATCATCGACAACCCGCTAGCCCAGAACAAGGTGCTCAAGGGCGCGCAGGCCTTCGAGATGGGCATCGCCGACGCGATGTTCGAGCCCGCCGACTTCGTCGAGGAGTCGCTGCGCTGGGTCGCCGGGGTCGTCAAGGGCGACGTCGTGGTCGAGCGCCCCGAGGTCGACAGGGGCGAGGCCTGGGACAACGCGGTCAACATGGCCCGGTTCACCGTCGAGGGCAAGCTGCACGGCGCCGCCCCGGCCCCGGCCCGCGCGGTCGAGCTGGTCGCACAGGCGAAGACCCGCACGCGCGACGAGGGCTTCGCGGCCGAGGACGACGCGCTGGCCGACCTGATCATGAGCGACGAGCTCAGGGCGGGCCTGTACGCGTTCGACCTGGTGCAGAAGCGCGCCAAGCGCCCCGCGGGAGCCCCGGACAAGTCGCTGGCCCGCAAGGTCACCAAGGTCGGCGTCGTCGGCGCGGGTCTGATGGCCGGACAGCTTGCGCTGCTGTTCGCCCGCCGCCTGGACGTTCCGGTCGTCATGACCGACCTGGACCAGGAGCGCCTGGACAAGGGCGTGGCCTACGTGCACGGCGAGGTGGACAAGCTCCTGGGGAAGGGCCGGGTCAACAGCGACAAGGCCAACCGCCTCAAGGCCCTGGTGAGCGGTTCCCTGACCAAGGACGCCTTCTCCGACGCCGACTTCGTCATCGAGGCCGTGTTCGAGAAGATGGAGGTCAAGCAGCGGGTGTTCGCCGAGGTGGAGGCCGTGGTCTCCCCCGAGGCGATCCTGGCCACCAACACCTCCTCTCTGTCGGTCACCGAGATGGCCTCCGGGCTCCGCCACCCCGAGCGGGTCGTGGGCTTCCACTTCTTCAACCCGGTCGCGGTCCTGCCGCTGCTGGAGATCGTCCGCGGCGAGGCGACCGACGAGGCCGCCCTGGCCACGGCCTTCGCCACCGCCAAGAAGCTGAAGAAGACCGCGGTGCTGTGCAAGGACGCCCCGGCGTTCGTGGTCAACCGCCTGCTCACCCTGTTCATGGGCGAGGTCCTGGGCGCCGTCGGCGAGGGCACCGAGCCCGAGAAGGCCGACCGCGCGGTGGCGCCCCTGGGCCTGCCGATGTCTCCGCTGATGCTGCTCCAGCTGGTGGGCCCGGCGGTCGCGCTGCACGTGTCCGAGACCCTGCACGAGGCCTTCCCCGAGCGCTTCGCGGTCTCGGCCGAGCTGGCCGAGATCGTCAAGGCGGGCAAGACGGCGATCTACGCCCCCGACTTCAGCATCGACCCCGAGGTCCGCGCGCTGCTCGCGGGCGGCGACAAGCCGTCCGAGGAGAGCGAGATCCTGGACCGGGCGCTGCGCGCGCTGGCCCGGGAGATCCGGACCATGCTGGACGAGGGCGTCGTGGCCGAGGCCGCCGACATCGACCTGTGCCTGATCACCGGCGCGGGCTGGCCGTTCCACACCGGCGGCATCACCCCCTACCTGGACAAGGTCGGGGTGTCGGAGGCCGTGAACGGCAAGCGGTTCCACGAGGGCGACCCGAAGGCGTTCTAGCCTTCGCGAACCCGCGGCGGGCCCGGTACCGGATGCCGGGCCCGCCGTTTCCCGTCGGGGAGGCCCCGCCCGTCCGGACGGTCAGAAGTCCTGGGAGGACTCCTCACCGGTCGAGCCGGGGCTGGAGGAGCGCATGCGCCGGATGTGCAGCTGCCTGCCCAGCCGGATCACCGGGCGGACAAGCAGCTCGACGCTGCCGACGAGGAAGCACCAGGTGCCCGCGGTGCTCCATGCCTCGGAGAAGAACATGATGCTTCCGGCGATGAACCACAGGGCGATGAGGATGTCGTTGACGATGCTCGCGGTCTCGTAGCGGCGCCGGATGACGAGCTCGTCGCGCCCCACGTGCAGGACCAGGGGCCTGTTGCGCTCTTCGGACATGTCCGGCCCTTCCCACGGGGGTGTCTCGGTGCCGCGTCTTCCCCTGCCCGAAGCGGGCGAACGCGGAAAGTCACCGGAGGACTACTACCCGTACGCACCTGCTCGTAACCCTGTGTAACGTCTGCCTCGTGGCAGTATCCGCTGAACACCGGATCCACTCCGAGTCGTTGGCCGACGCGCCGGACACGGCCGTCGGCTTCCCGCTCGGCCTCGGCGCGGTCGTACCCGGCTACGACCGCAGCGAGGTCACCTCGTGCGGCCTCGGCCACGTCGATCCCGTCGATCCCGTCGAGCGCCGATCGGACGTCGCGATCATGCTGTGCGGCCCCGGTCCGAAGGCCTCCTTCGACGAACTGACGGGCATCGTCGTGGAGGTCCAGCGCGACGAGGAGGAGCGCAAGCGCTTCACCCGGCCCGAGTACGTGGCCTCGCTGCGCTCACGGCACGAGCGCCCGGTCCTTTTGCCGACCGTCTGCCCGAAGCGGTCCGTGGCGGACTGGTACGCCGGGCCGATCCGCCTCGGCCGTCCCGGTTTCGTCCTGCGCCCCCGGTGGTGCGGCGGTCCGTGACACCGGTCGTCACCGATTCCGGGGAGGTGGAGCGTCATCCGCCCCCGGGCGTGCTGTCCGCCGCCGCGCACGGCGGTCGGGACGCGGACGTGCTCAAAGCCCCGCGCACCGGCCTCGACGCGGAATCGATATCCCCGGGGAAGCAAACGAGCGCGTCAGCGCATGCCGCGACCTCGGACAGCTCGACGCCCGGCTCGACCGAGGCTCCACCGTCACCCGCATCGGCGAACTCTTCGCCGAGTGACCCGGGAACCGCGACCGGCCCGGCGACACGCACCCGACGCACCCCGGCCGCGGACGGCTGCGTCACGGCACCGCCGACAGCGAAAAGGCCCCGCCCGGGTGCTCCCGGGCGGGGCCGCGCAACGGGCGGTCACACCCCCGCGCGCACCCTTTCGCGCCCGTCCCGCTCCACGGCGGGTTCGGGCCCGTCCTCGTCGCCGCCCTCGGAGATCCCGATCCGGTCGTGCAGCCAGCGCAGCGGCCGGGGCAGCCACCAGTTGGCCCCGCCCAGCAGGCGCATCGTGGCGGGCACCATGACCGCGCGCACAAGGGTGGCGTCGACCAGGACCGCGATGGCCAGGCCGATGCCGATGATCTTCAGGAAGAGCAGGTCCGAGGTGCCCATGGCCAGGAGCACCACCATCAGCAGGATCGCGGCGCTGGTGATGATCTGGCCGGTGTGCTGGAGCCCCGCCGACACCGAGCGCGTGTTGTCGCCGGTGCGCAGGTACTCCTCGCGCACCCGGCTGAGCAGGAACAGCTCGTAGTCCATCGCCAGGCCGAACGCCACGACGATGATCAGCACCAGGTATGTGGGGTCGATGGTGCCCACCGCCTCGAACCCGAGCAGCCCGGAGAAGGCGCCCTCCTGGAAGCCCCAGACCACCACACCCAGGGAGGCGCCCAGGGACAGCGCCCCCATGAGCACCGCCTTGATCGGCAGGACGATCGAACCGAAGGCGAGGAAGAGCAGGAGCAGGGTGGCCGTGGCGACGAAGCCCACCGTCATGGGAGCCGCGTCCACGATCGCCGCCACGTTGTCCTGCTGCATGGCGGCCACGCCGCCGACCAGGGTCTCCTCCGCCCCCTCCGGAACCGGTTCGGCGCGCACGTCGCGCACCAGGTCGGCGACCTCCGGGGAGTCGGAGGCGCCCCGGTAGGCGACCACGACGTGGGCGACGTCCTCGCCGGTGCGCTCCACGGTGGCCGACACGGCCTCCTCCAGGCCCGCCAGGCGCTCGGTGTACTCCTCCAGGGCCCCGTCGTCGGCGCCGCCGGCCACCGCGACGTCGAGCGTTCCCAGACCGCCCGCGGGGAACTCGTCGGAGAGCGCCTCGGTGGCGATCCGGCTCCCGGAGTCGGCGGGCAGGTAGCGCTGGTCGGTGGATCCGAGTTCGGTGGAGGCCAGGCCGGCGCTGAAGACCAGCAGCACGCCGCCGACCGCGACCAGGGACACGGCGGGGCCTCGCATGACGACGCGGGCCAGGCGCGACCAGGCCCCCTCGTGCACGGCACCGGTGACGGTGCGGCGGGGCAGCGGCAGCCGCAGGCGGTCGATCCGGTGCCCGACCGCGGCCATCAGCGCGGGCAGGAAGACCAGCGCGGCCAGCAGGTCGAAGACCACGACGGCGATACCGCCCCAGCCGATCGACTTGAGGATGGGCTGGGGGAAGAAGAGCAGACCCGCGAAGGCGATGCCGACGGTGATGCCGGAGAAGGCCACGGTGCGTCCGGCGGTGTCGACGGTGCGGCTCACCGCGTCGGCGATGCCGCGGCCCCGGCGCAGCTCCTCCCGGAAGCGGCTGACCATGAACAGCCCGTAGTCGATGGCCAGCCCCAGGCCCAGGATGGTGGCGACGTTGATCGCGAACACCGACACCTCGGTGACGTGGGTCAGCGCGCGCAGGAGGGTCAGCGAGCCCAGGATGGCCAGACCGCCTACGGCGAGCGGGACCAAACCCGCGACGAGGCCGCCGAAGATCAGGACGAGCAGGAACAGCAGGATCGGCAGGGTGATGAGCTCGGCGCGGACGACGTCGCTCTCGGCGCTCTCGGCCAGCTCGTGCTCGATCGCCACCGAGCCGCCCAGGTGGACCTCCAGGTTGCTGGAGGACAGGTAATCGGCCACCTCCTCGTACTGGTGGAGGCGGTCCGCGTGGGTCTCCCCGCTGAGGGTCACGGGGATGTAGGTGGCGTCCATGTCCTCGGCCACGAGCATGCCGCGCTCGGTCTCGCCGAGGTCCTCGTCGAGGTAGGTGTCGAAGTCGGCGACCGCGTCCTCGGGCATGCCGTCGGCGATACGCTGGATCGCCGCGGCGAAGGTGGGGTTGTCCACCCGGATCTCGTCGCTGCGGTAGACCGCGACGACGTCGACGCCGTCGTGGCCCAGCTCCTCCTCAAGGACGCGCGTGGCCCGCGCGGACTCCGAGTCGGGGTCCTCGAACCCGCTCTCGCTGACGTCGGAGAAGAGCCCCGAGCCCCAGATCCCGGAGAAGACGGCGAAGGCCGCGGTGGCGGCGAGGACCGCCCAGCGCCAGCGGTGGACCCCCCGCCCCAGCCGACCGAAAAGCCCCGTTTGTGTCGGCATACGCCGCCCTTTCAGGAAACAGACCCCATGTCCGTTAACGGTGTTTGCTAACGGCGTTCACTAAAGCGTGCGGGCGTTACGATGTCAACGTCGTCGACGAGGACCACGGTGCCCCGACCGGGGGCCCGAGACGGGGTGCAGCGCAGCAGATGGCGAAACCGCAGTTGGAACGGGCGGCAGGGAGGCCGAGCCGCCGCGAGCGTGTGCGCGAGGCCACAATGGCGGAGATCAAGGGAATCGCCCGTCGGCACCTGGTCGAGCACGGATCCGGCGGGGTGTCCCTGCGCGCCATCGCGCGGGAGATGGGGATGACCGCGCCGGGACTGTACCGCTACGTGACGGGGATCGACGCGCTGCTGGTGCTCATCACCGCGGACATGTTCCAGGAACTGGGCGACGCGGTGGCCGCGGCGGACGCCAGTGTGCCCGCCGAGGACACCGACCTGCGCATCCTCACCTCGCTGCGGGCCTTCCGGGCCTGGGCGGTCGGGCACCGGGCCGAGTTCGCCACGATGTTCGGGCCGCGCGCGCGGCTGGCCCCCGAGACCGACTTCACACCGGCGGTGGAGGCCGGGCGGCGCTTCGGGGCGACCTTCTACACCCTCTTCGACCGGCTCCTGACGGAGGAGCGGTTCGTACTGCCCGACGGGGAGCGCATCACCCCGGAACTGGCCCGCGAACTGCGCGCCTTCGCCGACACCTGCGGCTTCTCGGCCCCGCACATCCCGGTTGAGGCGGTCATGGTGCTCAGCACGTGCTGGGTACGCCTGTACGGGGTGGTGTGCATGGAGGTGTTCGAGCACCTCGACTTCGTGATGCGCGACATGGAACCGCTCTTCGAGTCCGAGCTTCAGAACATGCTGACGGGCCTGGGGGTTCGCTACCGGCCGCCGGAGAGCGGCACCCCGGCGTCCGTGGGCACGTCCGGTTAAGCCTCATACTGGAGTTCTGCGACTCTTGCCGGATTCGCCCCAGGCGGAGACGACACCCCGGCACGCTGCGGCACGATAGCGAGGACTGACCCCGTGGAGAACCCATCCGGCGGTGAGCGGCCCGGAGGCGGGACCCCCCGACCCGAGAGGTCCGGTACCGGAGGCGCCGGGGAGGACGCCGGACGCGGAGCGGACGGACGGGAACCCGACGGGGCGGAGCGGGGGCGGGACGGAACCCCACGCACGCCCGCTCCCCCACGCCC